>JBDTVL010000223.1:0-5168 GCA_040007215.1 Flavitalea sp. | reverse complement strand
TTCTTTTGTAGCAGCAAACCAATTCCTTAACCTTCGACCGGATTTCATGATACTTATTTATCCGGTCATCTCCATGACCGATTCACTTACGCATTCGGGCTCACGTAATAATTTACTGGGAGCAGATCCATCGCCTGAAAAAATAAGTTTTTTCTCCAATGAAAAATATGTCAGTGAAAGAACGCCGCCAACATGGATTACTCATGCCGGCGACGACAAAGTGGTTGATGTTGACAACAGCATTGTTTTTTATGAAGCATTAAGACATTATGGCGTTCCCGCAGAAATGCACCTGTTCCCTAAAGGCGATCATGGTTTTGTACTGAAACTGAATACCGAAGACTGGATGAAACCATTATTTTTATGGATGAAAACGAATAACTGGAAAACCGGTTATTAAAAAAAATTATTTACAGAACTCAATAACCTTTCATAGCGCTTTCTTTCATATCGTGGGCAAGTTGTTTACCCAGGTATCTTTCTGCAAGCCAGTGAATGCCATATACTACAGGGGTAAACAGTATAGCGATCAGAAATTTATAGGTATAAGAAGTGAGCGCCCAGGCGGTACACTGACCAATACTTACGCCACGGAAAACATAAAAAGCTATATAGGTAACCACGAAACTATCGATCAGTTGCGACACCAGCGTACTAAGGGTAGCCCGCATCCAGATACGTTTTTCTCCTGTCAGGAACTTAATGCGCCGGAATATATAGGCATCAGCGATCTGACCTAACAGGAATGCTGCCAGAGAACCAATGATAATGTTCATGCCCTGTCCGAAGATCGCGGCAAAAGCCGCCTGCATATCGGGCACTCCTGACTTGGAATAGGAACCCAGCCACCAACTGGTATCTGGTGAAACATGTATGGCAAAATAAAATACGACAAAAGCAAAAGAGATCAATGCCGCTGTAAGTACAGATAAAAACCTGACACCTTTAACGCCATAGTATTCATTAATGATATCGGTTAATACAAACACCACGGGCCAGGGCAGTACGCCTACCGTGAGCCCGAAAGAAAGATGATCGGCGCCCATCAGGGAGAAATCGGCCCGCGGAATGCTCAGCGTATCTTCCAGAGAAAATACCTTCACGCCAATAATTTCTGCAATCAGCGCATTAGCTACAAAAAATCCTCCAAGAATAAGATATAGCCTGGTAGGCTTATCGCGAATGATATTATGAATCATTTGAATAAAAGAATTAACTGGAAAAGAAAGAAAAGAAAATTAGCGATCAGCAGCCAGGGAGGAACCGATTTGGGCAGCCCTTTTTCCCTGATCGTCAATATTACGTACAAGATATTTATTAAACCATTAATAACAATAGCCAGTAAGTTTCCTAATACAATGATGGTGGACGTAATCCATCCATTTGGGAGTACAGGAAAATAATGCAGCAGGAAGGTAACGCCGAAGCAGCAATTGCAGATAAACGCCACTCTTGAAAAAAATAATAACTTATGCATACCTGAAAACTAACATTGGCTGCGACATTTAGCGCATTATAAAACCCCAGCCTGAAAATTGGAGCGGATTACAACAAATTGCTGTAAAATACCTTATTTTGCCCATCTAATAAACACTTGATAATGAACAAGTCATTATGGCAAAGGGTTCAACCTCATGCTATCGCTATTGGAATATTTTTTATTATCTCCTGTATATACTGTCTTCCGGCCCTCCAGGGAATGATTGTGGCCCAGCCCGATTCGGAAGGATGGAAGGGAATGGCCCAGCAATCGATAGAATTTAAAGAAAAATTCGGTCATTACCCATTATGGACGAACAGCATGTTCAGCGGCATGCCCGCTTTCCAGATCATTGTGGGCTCTACTTATGAGATCACCATTGCCCATCTTCATCACCTGTTCATTTTATTTCTGCCCGAACCGGCAGGGCTTTTCTTTCTCGCCTGTCTGGGGTTTTATATTTTGTGTATGTCCCTCGGCATTAAAAGCCGTATAGCCATACTGGCTTCACTGGCGTATGCTTTTGCTTCTTATAATGCGGTGATCGTTTCGGTAGGACATACCACCAAGTTCTCATCGATGGGTTATGCGCCAGCCGTACTGGCCGGCCTCATCCTGCTCACCCAACGGAGATACCTGCTGGGATTCATTACGGTACTCGTGTTCAGCACTCAACTGTTTTACCAGAACCATATACAGATCGTTTATTACACTTTGTTAACGGCATTATGCCTGGGCATTGTTTATGCCATTCATGCTATTCGTGAGGGCGCTTTCAAACACCTGGGAATAACGATGGGATTGGCATTTATCGGCGCGGCGATGGGCATGCTTTCTTATGCCGTGATTCTCTTTCCCACTTTCGATTATACCAAGGAAACCATGCGCGGAGGCCGTTCAGAGCTAAGCAAACCTGGCGAAAGCGCAAACAACAAATCAAAAGGAGGACTGGATAAAGATTATGCCTTTGGATATAGCTATGGCCTTTCGGAAGTGCTGACAGTTGTGGTACCAAGAATTTTTGGAGGAAGCTCAGGCGAACTGCAGCCGGAGTCAAAAACCGCCGAAGTACTGGCAGAGCGTACAGGCATGAGCGAAGAACAATCAGCAGAATATTCCCGGCAATTTCCGGCCTACTGGGGGCCGCAGGGAGGCACTGCCGGAGCCGTTTACTTTGGCGCGATCATTTGTGCGCTGTTTATTTTTGGACTTGTTTTTTACAGCGGATGGCATAAGCAATGGATCATTGCAGCAACCATACTGGGCGTACTTTTAGCCTGGGGTAAAAACTTTTCATCCTTTAATTATTTCTTATTCGACCACCTTCCCTTTTATAACAAATTCAGGGCGCCATCCATGGCGATGGTCATACCTCAGTTGACCTTCCCCCTATTGGCGGCATTAGGACTTAATCAACTGTTTGATACCGTCTGGGATAAAAAAGTTCTGTGGAAAAAATTCAGGGTAGCGCTGACCGTTACCGCAGGATTAGCGGCGCTGATGACCATTCTATATTTTACTTTAGATTATAAAGGCGAAATGGACAATACCATTCGCGACAACTTATCTAATGGTATGAGCCAGCAATTAGCGCAGCAGGGTAAGCCTGCGGCTGAAGTACAGAGCCAGTCGGCTGATTTTGGAAGATCGGTTATGAATGCCTTAAAAGACGACAGGCGTTCCCTGTATGGCTCAGATCTTATCCGCTCTCTTGTATTTATAGCGTTGGCGATGGGGCTGCTGTACTTTTTCGTGAAAGACAAGCTCAAGGCGCCGGTAGTCATCTATGCATTGATCGCTTTAACTTTTATTGACCTGATAGGCGTTGATCTGCGTTACCTCAGCAGCAAAAATTATGTGGAGAAAGAAGAGTTTCATGACACCTTTACGCCCACCTCCGCTGATCTTGAGATCAAACGCGATACTTCTTATTTCAGGGTGTATAACCAGGGTGAAGGCGATCCTTTTCAGGGCACGTCGGGTACAAACCGTACTTCCTATCTCCATAATTCTATTGGCGGTTACCACCCGGCCAAGCTGGCGCTGTACGATGATCTTAAAAGCAACCAATTGTTGAAAGGAAATATGCAGGTATTTGATATGCTGAATACAAAATATTTCATCACTAGCGATCCTGCCACTAAACAACTGGTTGCCCGTCAGAATACTGGAGCTCTGGGTCCGGTATGGTTTGTCGCCGCTATTAAAACAGTTAATAATGCCGATGAAGAAATGAAAGCGCTGGATAATTTCAATGCGCACGACACCGCTATTATAGATAAAAGAGAACAATCAAAAATTACTTTCCAGCCGCAACGCGATTCATCGGCAGTGATCAGCCTGGTTAAATACAATAACGACAGGATGAGCTATTCCTCCTCAGCCGCAACAGACCAGTTCGCGGTATTCAGTGAAATTTATTATCCCAATGGATGGACTGCTTATATTGATGGAAAAGAAGCGCCCATAGTAAAAGTGAATTATTTGCTGAGGGGCCTACCTGTTCCCAAAGGCAAACATGATATTGAAATGGTCTTTGAACCCGCCGCTTATATATGGGGCGACAGGATAACGCTAATCGTAGGCATACTTTCTATCCTTGTTCTTGTTTATGGACTTTTTGTTCTTTATAAAAATTATAAAAACCAAAAGCCTTTTACTGCTGCAAAAGCTTAAAGGCGATTGTATATAACAATGGATAATTTCCTTCCGCATCAGGACCCGCTCAGCCAGCATATTCAGGAAAAATCGGCTGATCTTTATGGAAGGCTGATGCAACTGAGTACCGGCTCGCTGGGTATGCCGGAACATTGTCTGGCCTATTATCAGTCGAGCCATTCAAAACGTTTATTTTTTTCGATAGAAACCAGTGCGCGTTTATTGTATCGTTGCATCATGCTTAGCCGAAAAATTACCGAAGAACTGGTAGTGATGGATTATGGGGCAGGCGTGGGTACGCTGTACCTGCTGGCTAAAATGATTGGCTGTAAAAAAGTTTTGTATAATGATCATCTTGACGATTGGAGGATAAGCGCCCAACTAATAGCTGAAGCCATCGGGGTAAACATAGACGAATATATTGTTGGCGATATTACAGACTGTCTGAACCGGCTGAAACAGGAAAATATCGCCTGCGATATCATCACTTCAAGAAATGTGGTAGAACATATTTATAAACTAAACCATTTTTTTACCTCGGTTCATGAGTTGCAGCCAGGCGCTATCGTTTATTCATCCACCACGGCCAATTACCTTAACCCGGCATCGAGGATCAAACATTATCTCTGGCATAAAAAGTGGGAAAAAGTATATCGTCAAAATCGCGTCATCATCATTAAACGCGAAGCTCCTGGCATTTCAGAAGACAAGATAAACCTGCTGGCCGGCGCTACCCGCGGGCTAGCTGCAGACGATCTGTCGGAGGCTATAAGCTCCTTTTTATTATCGGGCAAAATGCCGGATACTTCCGTTTACCGCAGCAATACCTGCGATCCTTCCAATGGAGTATGGGCCGAACACATGCTCAAACCTTCTGAATACAGGGAGCAGATTAATGAAAAGAACTTTACCGTTAGCTTTGAGCCTGGGTTCTGGGACACGCATTATTCAAAAAATTATAAAAACGCAGCCGGGAAGTATTTCAATAAGATCATTTGTACCGTACCTGGTGAATAACCGGCAACTGGAA
>JBDTVL010000222.1:0-5170 GCA_040007215.1 Flavitalea sp. | reverse complement strand
CAGTCGGCGTTCCGACGCGCTGCCTTGCCGGCTTCCAACCCAACCTGTTCATGGCGGCACTGACAAGCTTGCTGATGCCCTGATGGCGATCCTTCACTTCCGGAAAACCGATGGACGAGTATAGCTCTTTATTGGGCACAAACCCCAATAGTGTCGATACCGATGGTATAATCAGTTAATGGCGTTTGCGTATATTCATAACCCCAAAGCGCATGCAGTGGAAGCTGCCTGAGTTTTGCAAAGAGATCCCAGGCCGCCATATCGAGGGCACATACCAGGAAATTATTGGCAGGAAGCAGATGATGCAGGTAGTGCCAGTATCTTTCCGGATCGGTGAGCGCGTATTTTTCGATGAACATCTTTTTTCTTTCAATGTCTTCGATCATTTTCTCTACCGGAATATGGTAATAAGTAATAGCTGGAGCTTCGCCATATCCTTTCACCCCCATATGATCCAGTTCTACAACCAGCGATGGCTGATGCGTTTTAGTGCCGCTGGAAATGGTAAAGGGATACACAAACGGCAAATTATAGGCGTGATAGCGCAGTTTCATAATAAAGATGAATAAGATGGGGAGATCATGGGGCTATCCCCTTCCGCTTTCCTCGATATGCAAACTGAATACTTCATTAAAATGTTTTTCTTTCAGCAGATGTTCAAGCGTTATATGCATCCGGTATCGCCAGTAATATTGGGCTATGGCAGGCACATTAATACGTTCTTCATCCGGATCAGCCCTGCGAAGTTTTTCATCCATCCCTAATATATCCTGCAACTGGAATATGCTCCACATAGCAGGCGAATACAGGTGCTGGTCAATGATCGATTTACAGATCCAGCCTTCGCATATTAAAGGCGCTTCACCCTGCTGGCCCAATTCATTATTAAAAAAGCGCTGTGTTCTTTCGCGGTCTTCCTGCCACCATCCCCGTATCATGCTCATATCGTGCGTAGATGGTGTGACTACAGAAAGATAGGGCGCATCATCGGGATGAAAGAATTCTTTTCCCTGGTTTTTCGGCATGCGTTGTATTTCCAGGCTAAGTATACCCAATTGTTTCATTACCTCAGGTACGCTATGCGGCACCATGCCCAGGTCTTCTCCGCAGATAAGCATATTAGTGGCTTTTTTCAAAGCCGGAAGTTTTTTCATCGCTTCTTTTTTCCAGAAATCATCCTGCCGCCTGTAAAAATAATCTACGTACAGCTCTCTGAGCTGGTACTGCATATTTCCATCCAGGTGACGGAATGAACTGGTGTTCTCCATCGAGATCCTGAAATGGAATTCCTGCCCGTTAGATCCGTTCTGTTCGAACAGAATAACATTAGAAACGAGGTCGAACAGGCCATCGCAGATACGGCGGTTATCTTCGGTGTCTTCCAGCTCACTGAAATAGTCCATTACCTTTCTTTGGGTATTGAAGGCTTCTTTAAGCTGGTATTGATGATGGCCGGAGGAAAGCAGGAATGATCTGAATTTTTCCGCATTGGGACCAAAGAGTTCCCATAACACGGTATCATTAATAAATGGAGTGCAGAAGCGATGGTAATTGAACCACATGCCGCGCTGACTAAATTCGTATACATGTACAGGTAAGGCGGGAATGAAATGACCCATGATTCCCTGCACCGATTCATGTGGTATGCTCCACATGCGAAAAAATCCCAGTATATGATCGATCCGAAAAGCGTCAAAATAATGACTCATCTGCACAAAACGTTTACGCCACCATTCGAAATGATCGTCGGCCATGCGTTGCCAGTTGTAAGTGGGAAATCCCCAGTTTTGGCCTTTTACCGCAAAGGAATCAGGGGGCGCTCCCGACTGAAGCGCTGTATTGAATAAACCGGGATCCATCCAAACATCGCAGCTATACCGGAATACGCCAATAGGCATATCGCCTTTAATGATAACGCCCAGTTTATGCGCATGATCAACGGCATCTTTTAATTGTATATGAAGATGGTATTGTAAAAAATAATGGAAGGCTATATTATCATAATGTTTTGCCTTGGGTGAAACATATTTCTCAATTGCAGCCCTGTTGAATTCGCTGTACAGTTTCCATTTGGTAAAGTCGGCAGTTCCATTCCTGTCGCGCAGGTAACAAAATGACGAATAAGGAATGAGCCAATGCCTGTTCTCTTCAAAGAATTCCAGAAAACCTGTATCCTGGAGAAACTTTTCTTTCTGCGCCATGAACAATTCCCGGGCGGCCGACAATTTAAACCTGCTCACCTGTTCATAATCTATTTCGGAAAGGTCATTCAGTTGCTTCTGCTTTTTTTTCAATGCTTTTATGATCTCACCCTGATGCTTACCCGCTATTTCCGCAAGATTGATATAAATGGGATGTAAGGCAAAGGCAGAGATCGTAGCATAAGGATAAGAATCTTTCCAGGTATTGGTTGCCGTGGTATCATTCACCGGCAGTAACTGTATCAGTTTGAGGCCGGTTTTTTTTGCCCAGTCGGCCAGTAAACGGATATCCCTGAACTCTCCCACGCCAAACGACTCTTTCGATTTAAGACTGAAAACGGGAATGCTTACTCCCGCTCCTTTCCAGTTGTCATTGCGAAGCCTGGCAAAACCATCATGAACAATGGTGAGCTTTTTGAGGTCGCTATAATCGTGTACCGAACGGTTATTCCCAGATTCATATCCATTGAATATTTTATCTCCGGCATTATATATACCATATTTATACAGTATGGGAAACTCACCGGGCGGAATATTCAATTTAATGCTCCACCAGCCATTTTCGAGGCTCATCAGCAGGGGCGATTCAGTATTCCATTCACCTGTAGCCGGCGTACTTCCCAATATACAGATAGCTTCCTCTTTTGACAGTAAGGGCGCCTGCACCTTGAAGATGTGGGTAAAGGTTTTAGCGGATTTGGGTTTTACCCGGAAGCCGTTGTCTTTTAGTAATATTTTCTGAAAAGGATTGGTATAAAAAACATTGCCGTAATCACCGGAATAGTTCCAGGTATCGATAAGGCATAACTGTTCCAGGCCGGTTTTGGTTATATCGGCTACCCTGTCGCGGCCGCCTTCCTGGATAATACCCCCCAACGCATTCCTGAATATGTAGCTGTACTGGATCTTGGCTGTTTCATTCGTATCTACTTCTACACATCCATGCCAGAACTCTTTGTCGAGATAATCAAGTTCGAAGGCATTTTTAATATCTTTATTACCGAGCTGGTCTATATTGCCGGTAACCGCCAGCGACTCGCCGGGTTGTGTAGTAAATCGTATGTAAAATTGAATCTTCACGGTTCTTGTAAATCAGGCGAATTTATAACATCACATTAGTTTTTGCCTTATTTTCGCGTAAATATTTGAAACTATGGAAACGACTAAGAAATCAACGGCGCTCTATTGGGTACTTTTCTTTCTATCCGTTATCTCTTTTTTCCTTGTACTGGAATTTAAAGGAGAGATGGTGACGATGACCCTCCCTTTTATCTGTACTTTCTTTGCCAAGGCAATGGATATTATGTAAATCGCTTAAGATATCTTTTTTAATAGTAAAAGTCCGCAATAATCATTGCGGACTTTTACTATTTATACAGGCACAGGTCAAAGCCCCTGCCCTTCTACTACAATTGATTGTTTTAATTTAACGGCCACCGCTTTTTCCAATCGCGTAGCCGGCGTCCATACAGGCATATTCTCAAATTTTTCCTGCAGCTTATCATTCATTTCCTCGTTGCCTCCCTTGATCACTTTTGCATAAGCGGGCTTCCCCTCTTTATCAATAATGAATTCAATCATCACATAAGTTCGTTTTTGCTGGGCTTCCAGTAATGGCGACATTTCCTTGCTAACTACATCAAGGAAGGCCTGAAATCCGGAATTACCTCCGGGATATACCGGAAGCTTATCTACTACTTTGGATAGTTCTTCTTCATTAAAATATTTAACAGGCCTGGCCACTCTTTTAATGACAGGCTTTTCTTCAGGCTCATCCTGAGGAATCACATTATCCACCACATATTCGCCCTTGTCATTAACCATGATAAGCGGCAATTCTTTTGTTTTTTCAAAATACTGGTAAGCATGTTTAAGCTGTTCAGCCATAGGCTTATATTCCGGAAATTCTTTCAGGTATTTGGCGAGATAAGCTGCGCTTTTGGGATTTTTAAACTGAACAGGAAAAATATGAACGGGTATAAAATCCTGGCCCTGGCTCTTCGCATTTAACGCCAGGATATACAATTCCTCAATCTGGGTATCCATAATAGGAATACAGCCCGTGGTCACACATTTGCCATGAATATAAATATCGCCACCAGGCTGAAGTGAATCGCCCAGGATCCTGTCTGAAGAATTAGGGTAGTTCAGGCCGAGCGACAGATGGTACGCGCTTTTAGGATTGAATTCATTGATATAATAAAAGCCTTCGGGCACCTGATAATCGCCCTGCATGCGTTTAGGACCCAGCGATCCTGCAAGCGCACAAACCTTGTAGGTCTTGAATAATTTGTATGTTTCGTTGTTACCATATTTCACCCAAACTTCCAGTTGACTATCATATTTAAAAGAGCGCAGGTAAATATTTTTTGCAGGCCATACCAGGTTTTTTTCTTTGAACTGTTTCATTAAAGTATCTTCCTTATGCTTTAAAGCTTCGCTGATACGGGGAAATGACCGCTGATAATCGACAAAATCGAACGTATTCACAGAAGTCTGCGCGAGAGCCGGCAGGGAAAATGAAACCGCAAGAAAAATAATGAGATATTTCATGAAATGTATCTGGATATTAACGCAAATAAGGCTTTAAAATTTTTATGCTGTAAAATTACGTGGTTAAAAATACCATAAACATTCAGGACCGCGGCAGGGCTATTTACTCACCGATGTGGATAAGAGACTCTGTACCAAACAGATTTGCGTTTAAAAACAAGGTTTTATGCTAAATTTGAGTAAAGTTGTTCTGCTATTACACAACAACTATTTCTCTGAAACGTTGAATACCACGATCAATTCAAATTTATGGTTGGAAATGCGCGCTTTTTCAGGGTCATAGCACCTACACTTATAGTTTTATTAGTTGTTTATACCGCCTGCAAAAAAACCAGTAATGGTCCCGGAACCTGTAGCGATGGCGTTAAGAACCAGGATGAAACCGCTGTTGATTGCGGAGGACCTTGCACCGTATG
>JBDTVL010000221.1:0-5180 GCA_040007215.1 Flavitalea sp. | reverse complement strand
TATATAAGCATGGAATGTAATAAAATTAATACTTATCAGAACTCTTTTTTTAACTGCCGCCGATGAAACAGTACCTTATTTTGTAGTGTTTTTGACTTCAGACTGCATTTTGCCGACAGTAAATGGTAATCTCCAAATATTCCTGGAATTTCGGGAATTTCTTCCCCCCTTGTTTCTCCCTCAGTTTTCATTCAGAATCCCTACCTTATTTTACCAAAATCACGGCAAATGAAGATTCTTCTGATTGAAGATGAAAAAGAATTGAGCGACAGTATTGTCAAGTACCTTAAAGAAGAAAACTATACCTGTGAAATAGCGCACAATTTCTATACAGCCCTGGAGAAAACAGAATCTTTCGATTACGATTGCATCCTGCTCGATATCACTCTTCCCGATGGCAATGGGCTGGAAGCGCTCAAACAACTAAAAGCAAATAAAAAAACAGACGGGGTTATTATTATATCGGCAAAGAATTCTATTGATGATAAAATTGCCGGCTTAAATCTGGGGGCAGACGATTACCTTCCCAAGCCTTTTCATTTATCGGAACTCAGCGCCCGCATAGCGGCAGTGATCAGGCGACGTCGTTTTAATGGCAACAACTTACTGGTATTAAATGGTCTTACCATAGACACTATCGCTAAAACAGTCGTCTTTAATGCCAAAGGAATAGACCTTACCCGCAAAGAATACGACCTGCTGTTATACCTGGCATCTAATAAAAACAGGGTTATTTCCAAGAATGCAATTGCCGAACGACTTTCAGCCGACGAAGCGGCTATTTTTGATAACTTCGATTTCATTTATGCCCATATCAAAAATCTGAAGAAAAAACTTTCGCAGTCAGGCTATGAAGACAATATCAAATCTGTATATGGCATGGGTTATAAGTTTAGTATATGAAGCTGCTTAATAAATCTATACGCTCATATCTTATCTATTCCTCATTTGTGCTGTTAATTTCCATCCCTGTTTTTTACCTGGCCATTCAGGAACTGGTAGCCGAAGATGTTGACGAAAGCCTGCAGGCACAGAAGTTAGAATTAGTCAAAAAAATGGAAAAGCTGGATGCCAGTGATCAGCGGAAATTCATGGAAACCTTTCAAACGGATATTGCTCCCGGCGCAGATGCTTCCACCAAAGCTAAAGACACCTTCTATACCATTAATATTTACGATACGCTTTTTAAAGAAGAAGTTCCCTACCGGGTATTAGTAAGCGATATCAGGCTTAACGGATCAGATTATTACCTGCGATTAAAAAGTTCGTTACTGGACTCAAAAGATCTTATCGAAAGCATTGTAACGGTGATGGTGATCTTAATGCTTCTCATAGGAATCGGGCTTTACATCATTAACAGGCTGATCTCTAAAAAAATCTGGCAGCCTTTTTATACTGCCTTAAACAAACTCCGTCTTCACCAGATCGAAAAAAATGAGCTCATCGCATTCGACGCAACCGATATTGACGAATTCACCGATCTGAATAATACCATTTCTTCGCTAACGCAGAGAAATCAGCAGGCCTATGAATCGCAAAAGGAATTCACGGAACATGCTTCCCATGAGCTGCAAACACCGCTGGCCATTTTTCAGGGAAAACTGGATCTGCTGATGCAAACCACTCCGCTGAATCAGGACCAGGCCGAACTGATCAGCGATCTGTCAGATGCCTGTCAAAGACTTAATAATGTCAATAAGACGCTGTTATTGCTTACCAAAATCGAAAACAACCAGTTCCCGGAAAAAGAGATCATCGACATACAGGAAATAATTGAGCGGCTAACCGAACAATATCGCTTCCAGCTGGAAAAAAAGAATATATCGCTCCAAAGCAGCTTTGGGCATGTTGAAGACATTGAAGCCAATAAAGCTTTAATGGAAATACTGCTCAGCAACCTTTACTCTAATGCTATTCGATACTCGAAGGAAAATGGTTTTATTCGATTACTATTAAAAGATAATACTTTAACCTTTCAAAATACTGGCGTAGCTATTCCATTGAATGAGCGCAATATCTTTGGCCGGTTTCATAAAGAATCACAGGACGTTCAGAGCATCGGTCTCGGCCTTTCTATCTCAAAAAAGATATCTGATCTTTACCAGTACGGCCTGAACTATACTTATCTTGAAGGCCTTCACTCCTTCACCATTCGCTTCTGACCGGGTATCCCATAATGCTATCATAAAATAAGAAGGTCAATTCAGGATTATCTCAGAATTGACTATTATCCTTGCTTTGGACAGATTATCAGGTCCTTAACCTTCTTATTAACAGACCCAACCATTTCACCAATTATCTCCATCAATGGATTCGAACTGTTTTACAATCCCTAAAAAATAAACTAACCCCTATGAAATCATGCCTGCTGGTAATCCTTATTATGAAAACCTTATTCATTAATGCCCAGGAAGTGGATAACCAGAATCTATCCGACGATGTATTATACAGCTATCCTGATATACCCAAAGATTCTTCAGTTCTGAATGAGAGTAGCTTTGACAAAAGCCTTATAAAAAACAGCGACCGCAGGACAAAATTGCGTTCCACCATCGTTCCCATCAGTTTTATCGCTTATGGATTTATTTCATTGAACAGCAAATTTCTTAAAGCCTTCGACAATCACCTGAAAAAGGAAATACGTGAAGAACATCCACATTTTCATACACCCATCGACAATTATCTTCAGTATGCGCCGGCAACAATGGTATTTGCGCTAAATTCTGCCGGTATTAGAGGAAAAAATAATTTCAGAGACAGAACCCTTATTTACCTGATGGCAAATGCCATGATGGGGATTACAGTTGAGTCGGTAAAAAGCATAACACGTGTCCAGCGACCTGACGGATATGGTCATAATGCTTTTCCATCCGGGCATACAGCTACCGCATTCGTTTCGGCAGAATTCTTAAGGCAGGAATATAAAGATGTATCTCCCTGGTATGGCGTTGCCGGATACACTGCAGCAACAGCTACAGCAATCCTGCGCATGTATAACAATAAGCATTGGTTCCGTGATCTGCTGCCCGGAGCGGGATTTGGTATATTATCAACAAGGGCAGCCTACTGGATGTATCCTGCCATAAAAAGGAAATTTTTCAAGGATAAGCCCATGACTACGATGATAACTCCTTTTTACCAGGATAAGGTAGGCGGCTTGTCATTGGCTTATAACTTTAATCGTTGAACAACCGGATAAAAAAATATTCTTCAATTAAGTAGAAGTTAAGAATTATATCGGCCGCGCATATTCAGATTTTGTTCAGAATTGACAGGTAGGTTTGCCTTTATTCAAACAACCTGAATCGATGCTCTCAGAAAAGATACTGGTTTACCTTCTTTTTATTACTCCTTTCGCCTCAGCGCATGCTCAGTTTGCCGCCAGGGCTCAAAAAAATACTCTGGACTATTTCATAGAACAGTCTCTGAATAATAGCCCCCTGTTAAAAGAATATCGCGGTCAGATAGCTTCACTTTCATTAGACAGCCAGTTGATCCGCGCATCGCTGAAGCCGCAGGTAAATGGGATCAGCGCTAACAGTTATGCCCCGGTAATAAGAGGTTTTGGATACGATAATGCCATTAGCAACGGAGCCCAGGTTTCAGGTCTGTTGTCTGTGAGCAAATCGCTATCAAGCGCTCATAGTATAAGCGCCAGGATACAAAGCCTGCAGATTCAAAGTCTTTCAGCAGGCAATACAATCCGCATTTCCGAACAGGATCTTCGAAGGATAGTCACCGATCAGTATATCATCGCCTATGGCGAACAATTACAACTCGGCTTCAACGAACAAATCAATGAATTACTAAGGAGAGAAGATACCTTACTGAAAAAATTAACGCAGAATAATGTATACAAACAAACAGATTACCTGGCTTTCGTTGTAACGCTTCAACAACAACTATTAAACGCCAGTCAGTTGGAGATTCAATACAGCATCGATTACGCCGCACTGAATTACCTGGCTGGAGCCAATGATACTTCCTCGGTCATCTTAATCGATCCGAAATTAAATATCCGGTCCAGGGAAGAGCTAAGCGCCACTATTTTCTACCGGCAGTTCGTGCTGGATAGCCTCAAACTGGTTAACGACAGGTCGCTCATCGATATCAACTACCGGCCCTCAGCAGGCTTATTTGCAGATGCCGGCTATAACTCATCGCTTGCTTACAGGCCCTATAAAAATTTTGGAACCAGCGCAGGTATAAATATTATTGTTCCCATCTATGATGGTAAACAAAGAAAACTTCAATATTCAAAAATCAGCATACAGGAAAGAGCCAGGCTTGACAAAAAAGATTTTTTTATGCAACAGCAGCGCCAGCAGGTGATGCAACTGTTACAACAATTACATTCTACCGACAAACTGATCGAGCAGGTGGATAGACAGATCAAATACACGGAAACGCTCATCGCCGTAAATGAAAAACTACTGCCTACCGGCGATATCAGGCTCACTGATTTTATTCTCAGTCTGAATAATTATCTCAATGCAAAGAATCTGGTAACGCAGCATTATGTAAGCCGGCTAAAAATATTGAATCAGCTTAACTACTGGAGCGAATAAACTATTGACTATGAAAAATTACACCTATTGTATATTACTGATTTTCATTATAGCAGCCTCCTGCACTACCGCTCCTGCCACCGAAGAAACTGGCGCAGACAATGAAATTATTACTCCTGTCACAATAACTACTATTAGCGCAGATCCTATGATCGACTCTCTCGAGCTGAATGCCACCTCCACTTTCCTGAAGAAAAGTTATGTAAAAGCACCGGCAAATGGATATATCACCTCGGTTAATGCTCAGGCAGGCATAACCGTTACCTCCATGCAGAACTTGTTTAACATGAAAACAAAGGAAGCGCAGAGTATTGGCAACGCTATAAGCGCCCTGGATACCTCTTTCCGGTTTTCGGGAACGATCAGTATCAAAGGCGGCGCAGGCGGCTATGTTTCGGAGGTGAATCACCAGTTGGGAGATTATGTACAGGAAGGAGAACAACTGGCTGTTATAAACGATACCAGAAGCCTTGTATTCATTCTTAATCTTCCCTATGAACTAAGGCCCTATGTCCTGAACAAAAAAAACGTTGCCCTTTTGTTACCCGATGGAAAACGACTGCAGGGAATTCTTACCTCTGCAATGCCGGTAGTTGATTCAGCCTCTCAAAC
>JBDTVL010000220.1:0-5185 GCA_040007215.1 Flavitalea sp. | reverse complement strand
ATTCAACAGTAAAATACATGATCCCAGTAAGGTTCGCGCAGTAGTTTTTGATGATGGCGTTAAAAGAGTAGCCCTGGTGGGGATAGACGCACTGATGATACGGGGTGTAACGGTATCGGATGTACGAAAAGAAATTGAATCGAGGTGTGGCATTCCCGCAGACGCTATTATGATAGGAGCTTCTCATTCTCATTCATCAGGTCCTACAGGGATGATACTGCCGGGAGAATATGATTTTGCCGATGCTTTTGTGCAATCGCTCGCTTATGACAAATCTTCCTGCGCCAATGGCAAATACCTTGATCTGGTTAAGAAGCAATTAGTAGACGCGGTATGCCGCGCTAATGATATCAGGGGGGAAGTGATTTCAGGAATTGGCAGAGGTGTAGAAAACAAAGTGGCTTTTAACAGAAGGTTCAGGATGAAGAATGGGTTAAGTTTTACGCATCCTGGCCAATTGAACCCCGATATCATTAAACCTGCGGGTCCAATAGATCCGGAAGTGGGGGTGATGGGCGTTTGGAATAAAGATGGCAAATGCATAGGATGCGTGATTAATTATGCCTGCCATGCTACCTGCAACCCCGACGGCAGTTCGGCCAACTGGATATTTTATCTGGAACAAACTATTAGAGGGGCGGTGGGACAGGATTGCGTGGTGGTGTTTCTTCAGGGCGCCTGTGGCGATATCACGCAGGTTAACAATCTTAATCCTCATCTTAATCCGAAGGGAGAGGACTGGTCGAGGCTGGTAGGCGCCACCATAGGCGCCGAAGCGGTAAAAGTGTTACTGTCGATGCCAAGGGGAGAACTGTTTCCTGTTGATACAAAAACAATTACGAAACTGATGAAGCGACGTCCACCCTCTGCGCAAAAAGTCAAAAATGCTTACGAGTTGCTAAGGAAAGAGCCCGGTGCCATAGGAAACACTAACTGGATATTTGCAAAAGAAACTGTATTACTCGATGCTATGATAAAAAAGGAGCCGCAGGTGAGCGTGGAGGTGCAGGCAATACAGGTCGGGCCTGCAGTATTCGTATCGAATCCATCAGAATTTTTCTGTGAACTTGGACTGGCTATCAAAGCAAAGAGTCCTTTCCCTTTTACTTTCCCCGTAGAGTTGGCTAATGATTGTGTGGGGTATGTGCCCACTGAAGAAGCTTTTGGCCCGCATGGGGGCGGTTATGAAACCCGGCTCACTTCATATAGCAATCTCGAAATTACCGCTGGAACTAAAATGGTGGAGATGGGTGTGAGTCTGGCAAGGCAATTGAAGCCAGGCAAGATTCCTGAAGCCCCAAAGGCAGCTCCGTTCCGCAGCCATCCCTGGGAATATGGATTTGTAAAACCGGAATTAGACTAATTAAAAAAATGGTTATGCAAAAAATAGGATGGCTATTTTTTTTATCCGTCGCTGCGATGAGTTGTTCTTCGGATAATAAGGAAATAGACAAGGGCATGGGTAGCTTTCAACTGGAGCCAGGTCTTAGAATAGAGTTGATTGCTGCAGAGCCGCTGGTTATAGATCCTGTGGCCATTGCTTTTGACGAGAAAAAAACTATGTATGTTGTCGAAGACAGGGGCTATCCTGATCCCGCGGAAGGTGGATCTCAGCCCACAACGCTTGGGCGCGTAGCCTTGCTGAAAGATACTGATGGCGATGGAAAATATGATAGCAGGACGGATTTTGTAACGGGCCTTACGTATCCTAACGGAGTGATGGCCTGGCATGGGGGTATATTCGTGACGTGTGCACCGGATATATATTATTTTAAAGACACTACCGGCGATGGCGTTGCTGATATTAAAATGGTGGCGCTTACAGGGTTCAATGCTAATAAGACTGCGCAGATCAGGGTAAGCACGCCGGTGTTGGGTTTGGACGGATGGGTGTATATTTCGGGAGGGCTGAATAGCGGCGACATTATATCTCCCGGGCATCCGGAACGCCCGGCGGTTTCTTTTACCTCGGGCGATGGACGTTTTAATCCTGAAACTATGGAATTCCAGGCCACTGGCGGTGTGAGTCAGTTTGGACTTGCGTTCGATGATTTCGGACGGCGCTTCGGCTGTTCTAATCGTCACCCCCTGCAGCATATTGTACTCGAGCCCTGGAGCCTGCAGCGGAATAAAAATCTACTTTTTACTGAAACCTATCAGAATGTATCGGCGTCGGAATCCAACGCAAAAGTATTTCCTGTCAGCGGCGCGATCACTTCCGCAGATTTTATCCCAACCCTGATCGGACGCTCGCATACGGGTACTTTTACATCGGCCTGCGGCGTTATCGTATATAATGGTATCGGCCTTTCTCCACAACATATGGGCAATGCTTTTATCTGCGAGCCTGCACAGAACCTTATTCAGCGTCAAACCATGCATCCGCAGGGCGTTTCCTTTCAGTCGTCCTTAGTATATGAAGGAAAGGATTTCCTGGCGTCCACCGATGAATCCTTCCGCCCCGTGTTTCTGCAAAGCGGTCCTGAGGGCGCATTGTATGTGGTAGACATGAACCGAAAAGTGATTGACCATCCTTCTTATGTGCCTGAAGAAGCAAGATCGAAGCTCGATTTTGAAACAGGAAAAACTACAGGGCGAATATACCGTATCGTTAGTAAAGATTTTTCAGGAAAGCCTGCTGAGGAAAAAGGACTCGCGGGTATCGGTTCTCCGGTGGAATGGGAACGTGCTACAGCCTTTCGGCTGGCAATGGAGAAAAGAGATGTCTCTGCATCGCCAGAGCTCAGAAACCTGGCGCTTGCCCTGCCAGCGGCGGAAAGCAGAACGATGGCTTTGTGGTTGTTGGTAGCTCATCATTCGCTGGATGCGGAACTGCTCATCAAATCGCTTTCTGATACCAGCGCGGGCGTTCGGGAACAGGCTGCATTACTCTCCGGCCCGCTGGCGGAAAAGAATTCATCATTAAAAGCTGCCTTGATAGCAAATGCCGCAGACAAAGATGCCCGTGTGCGTTTCAATACCGCGCTGACCCTGGGCAATATAGCGGGTATAGAGGCGGTGAACGCCCTGGCATCTATCGCTGCCGGCAATGGCGATGATCGATGGACACGCGCCGCCGTTCTCAGCGGAATAGGCGACAGGCTTCCCCAGTTCCTCCATGCTTTCAGAAAAATAAATACCGCTTCTCCAGCCGCCGTTGCGGCCGTGATGCAAGATCTCGGACGCCTATTTGGTAATGGCGCGGCTCTTTCCGATTGCAAAGCCCTGTTGAAGGAAACCCTTCTCCCGGGCGCCAGCTTTGATTGGAGTATGGCTACAGCTTTGGGTTTGGCTGAGGGCCTGAGCGGCCGAAAGAACATTGCTCATTCTTCCAAATGCGTACTTTTTTCAGCGCTTAATGCCGGCGACCAGAAAGCTTTCGAATTGTTCCTGGAAAAAGCGGCTGATTCAGCGAAAGATAAAAACCGACCGGAATCTGTCAGGCAGACTGCAGCTAACTTGCTTGGATATGCGAATTTTTCTCAGGCGCAACCGGCGCTGGGTTCCCTGCTGAGCCCCGGCGCTTCTCCGGAATTACAGCTTTCTGCGATAGCTTCGTTTGGCCGGCTGGGTAATCCGCAGGGGGCTTCAATTATCATAGAAAAGAATAACTGGTCGGGCTATACGCCCAGAGTACGCTCGGCGGTTATTGCCACGCTGGCCTCTAACCCGGCTTTCCTGGAAATATTATTTGGCGCCATTCAAAAAGGAGTCATTTCCGCCGCCGAAATATCTTCTATCGACCGAGACCGCCTGATTAAAGACAGTGATTCTTCTATCAGCAAAAGAGCATCCCTTGTTTTTAAAGAAGTAGAAGGCGGGGCCAGAATGAAAACCTATGAAGAATTTAAATCCATCCTGGACAAGCCGGGAAATAAGGAAGCGGGTAAAATCGTATTTACGCGCGTTTGTTCCAGTTGTCATTCGCATGGCGGCCAGGGCGGCAAGGTGGGACCTGATCTTACGGGAGTCAGCAACCAGCCGGAAGATGCGCTGCTGCTACATATACTGGCGCCCAACTATGAAGTGCTTCCCGCTTACCAGGCAATAGCGGTAAAAACCTCAGATAATCAAATGATATCGGGATGGCTGATGGCTGAAACGGGAAACAGCGTTACGCTAAAAACAGCTTTTGGAACTGAAGTTTCTATCCTGCGGTCCAATATTCTTTCTCTGGTTAACTCGGGTCTTTCGCTGATGCCGGAAGGACTGGAAAAAACAATGTCGAAAGATGAATTACGTAACCTGATAGCTTTCTTAAAAAGCGGGCATTAATCTGTCAAAAAATTTCATTGAAGAAGACAGTTTATAGCGATCATAAATATCCGTAATAAAAATATTGAAAGTTTATTTTATTTGCCCTGCCCCCCGAAAAAATTTTCTGAACGAGATTCTGGCTTGTATATTAGATCAGGCGTCGCTTACTAGTGCATCAACATAGGGCTTTTCCAGGATGAGTCTATCGGCAAAAGAACTGGCTATTAAAATATTTTTAATGTCTGGGAAGAAATATCGATGAGTGATGAAGCCAGGCAATCTATTTATACTATTTGGAAATTGAAAACTCCGCCAACAGGCGTGCTGCTTTCGGAGGATGATTTTCGAATATCGCCGCAGATCTCGCCATTAAACGTCATCCTGAAGCGGCTTCCATTTTACAGGAACAACTTGGCAGGATAAAGAATCCCGATAAAATAGCGCGCTGGCATTTTTTGCTGCCCTCATTATCTGACGATGAACAGATAAGGGATGCTTTTTTGCTTCTCTGTATCAACCTGCCAACAGGAGCAAAGAAGCCTGGGTAGCCACTGCGCTATCCTACCTTCATCACCCGTTGCGGGAAAGCAGGGCCAATAAATACATCCTGCCTTCTCTGGATTTGTTGCCCGAGATACAACGCACCGGCGATATTTTTTTCCCTGATAACTGGCTGGAGGAAACATTGGGCGCTCACCAAAGCGCTGAAGCAGAAAAAATCGTCCTGGATTTTATAGATAGTCATCCTGACTACGACCGCGCCTTGCTGCTGAAAATCCTGCAGGCGTCTGATCCCCTCTCCAGGGCCAGGAAGATCGCATGGTAACTATTTACTATGGATGAGGTAAAAATCGTTGCGAACGCTGTAATTCTTTTTCCTATATTTCAATTATAACAAGGTAAAATGAAATATTTAAGGGTTTTGTAT
>JBDTVL010000219.1:0-5196 GCA_040007215.1 Flavitalea sp. | reverse complement strand
CCTTTTGTGATCATGATCACGGTGCCTTTGGCTATAGCCGGAGCGCTGCTGTCATTATGGATATTCAATCAAACGCTGAACATTTTTTCACAAATAGGTATGATCATGCTGATCGGACTAGTCACCAAAAATGGCATCCTGATCGTTGAATTCGCCAACCAGAAACAGGATGCGGGACTTAGTAAAGCCGAAGCGGTAATAGAAGCGGCTACCGCGCGTTTACGGCCTATATTAATGACCAGTCTTACCATGTCCCTGGGCGCTCTGCCTATTGCGCTGTCTTTGGGCGCGGCGTCTACCAGCAGGATACCGTTGGGTATAGTTATTGTTGGAGGTATCATGTTCTCCCTGATATTAACTTTATATGTTATTCCAGCAATGTATTCTTTCCTATCTCGGAAAAAGAAGAAATCTGGTATGGAAATTTTAGATGAAAAAGAAGCGCATACGGCATAAACAGTATTCAACAATGAGCAGGATCCTTTTTTTTATACTCTCTCTTTTTTGCCTGTACGTTCAGGGGCAGCAAACGCTAACGGTAGACGAAGCCATTGCCAGCGCGCTGAAGAAAAATTATGATATCCTGCTGGTAAAAAATGATGCAGAATCATATGCTATCGATAATCAATATGCGAATGCGGCCTTTCTTCCACAGGTAGCAGGAACGACCAGCCATATCTGGAATAAAAATAACCAGCAGCAGAATTTTACTGATGGCAGAAAAAGAAAAGCCGATGTTTCTTCGGGCAATCTCGCCGCAGCGGTGAATCTCAACTGGACATTATTCGATGGATTAAAAATGTTCGCCACCAGATCGAGGCTGGCGGCATTACAAACGCTGGGCGAACTGACTGTAAAAACGCAGGTAGTGAATTCCATTGCCGCCGTTATCAAAAATTATTACAATATCGTTCGGCAGAAACAGCAACTAAAAGCTATTGAAGAATTAATTTCCATCAATGAAGAAAGAGTAAAACTTGCCGATAAAAAATTATCAGTTGGACTTGGCAGTAAGCCCGAATTATTACAGGCAAAAGTAGATCTCAATGCGCAGCTTGCCGAACGATTATTACAGGAAACCCTGATACTGCAACTGAAAGAACAATTAAATCAACTGGCCGGAATACTGAGTCCTTCCGAGTATGAAGTGTTAGACAGCATTCCCATCAACCTGAATATTGAATATGCCAGCATTAGTTCCGATATAGAAAATGCGAGTCCGTCGCTGCTGGTAGCTAAAAAAAATATTGATATTGCCAATCTCGGATTAAAGGAACGTAAAGCGGAGTTATGGCCCTCACTGTCTTTTAATTCAGGCTATAATTTTGGAAGGTTGAGCAATGGATCGGTGGTAAACCCGGAGTTCCAACCCATCTTCAGTTTAAACAGGGGTTTTAATTATGGGGTTTCTGCATCTGTGCCCATACTTAATGGATTCAATACCCGCAGGCAGATCAAACAAGCAACGCTTGATATACAATACCAGACCTTAAGTTATAATAACCAGAAAAGCCTGGTGGATGTTAATGTTAACAATGCCTATAAGGATTATCAATACCAGAAAAAAGCGCTGGCGCTGGAAGAAGAAAATATTGCGCTGGCTAAAGAAAATGTATTTATAGCGTTGGCCCGGTTCAGGCAGGGCGTATCTACTTACCTGGAATTGAGAGAAGCGCAGATCAGCCTGGAAGATGCTTATAACCGGCTGATCGCCGCGAGATATAATACCAAAGTTGCCGAAACAGAATTATTCAGGCTGAAAGGAAATTTATAAGTTCTCCCGCAAAACCCGATCAGTCCCTGTTATTAGATGGTTTAACGGTAAATCCCTGATCGCGCAATAATTTCAATACGCCATTCACTCCGGGGAGGTGTCCCGCTCCTACAGCAAACAATGTTGGCGCCTGGAACATTTGCTCAGGCATTTCACTAGCCCATCTTTTATTGCGGCTGTATAATAACAGGTCCATATATTGCTCCATACCGGGATCGCTTTTCAATACCATTGAATCCAATAGCTGGAGGTCTTGTTTGCGATAAAGATCCACCATGTCCATAGTATTCTTTTTATACAGATCGATACTGTCGACATACATCAGCAGGTCTTTAGCTTGTTTTTCATAAGGAATTGAATCAAACAGGGAGGCCTGGAATTCCATCGTTTCAAATCCTTTGATCTCCTTATCATACAGTTTGCTTTCCTTCATAATAGATTCTTCCATTCCTGCCTTTGCCTTGCAGTCCATCATTCCTTCCGCAATCAGGGCATTGATAAAATAGGGCTTAAACCTGGCCATCATAGAGAAAGGCAGGATAGATTTATGGCTATCGAAATACGCTTTCACCCGATCATGTTCCACCGGGGTAAGCAGGTCTGAAAGTTTCGTGCCATCATTCATCCGGGCATACTGAAGGGCGCCCATCATTTGTTGCATATCATCCATATCCACTTCAAAAAATATCTGTTTGGATTCTTTGATCACTTTTTTTAAAGGACCGCTGAGTTTGGCGTCATCCGCGCAGAGAATATGCATAGTTCCGAATATATAGGAGGGCTGAGTTAGTCCATTGCCGCTTATCTGCCACAACAAAGTGTGATCAGGATTATGTTTTTTAATCGCTGCCGGTTTAGGGGCAGGATTAACGATCTTCTGCTTTACAGGGGCGCCGGTTTTTTTTACAGAAGGTTTTTTTACCTGCCCGAAAGCAATAGCCGCGGTGGATAAGGAAACGACGATCAAAGCTATTTTTCTTACAAACATTTTTACGTATTTATTTTATGGCAGTAGAAGTTTTTCAACGCCCTGTTACAAAGTTAACTTCCTCAGCCAGAAATTTCAATCTCATATACTAAAGTAATGTTAGATCGTTTATCTATTGATCCGCCACGGCCTCTTTTCCATACAACTGATCAATGAACTTTAAAGAGGGAGAGGGAACAAAATCACCCAGGCCCAGTGAATGCCATTTGGCGTCTATAGCTTTTATTGTTTCATCGGAGGCGACAATAATATTCGGCCAGTCGCGGTGAAAATTATCAAATTCTTTTGTCTTCAGCGTTCCATCCAAGCCCATGCAGGCAAATATTTTTCTATTTTCAGTTAATGATGGACGTTGTACCAGCAGGTTATCACGTTTGGGATCGATATTATTACAAAACCTCCACAACGCTACAGGAAGATCCTCTGCATTAACGCTACCTTCCACATACAGGATCATTTTTATCCCTTCCAGTTCCGGCAACGCGCATAAGCGCTGGTGGAGATCCCTGATATGGCCCGGCTTATTCTTCTGAACGGAAAGGATCAGGCAGGGAATATTCATAGCAGGCAGGCGGTCATTGATAATTTTTATTTCAGGAAACCGAAGTCGGATATCTTCTTTATTAAGCTGGATTATCTGCTTTCCGGCGGTAAAATCATCTTCTTTTTCTTCTTCAAACTTCCATGATCCATCAATGCACATTTTGCCTCCGAAACCTAATTTACTACAGCTATGATCCAGAACATCCATAGGGCCCTGCGAAAAATAAATATCAGTCGCGGGGTTCAGGTGAAAGAATACATCCTGGGCCAGTTTTTTATAGTCGCCGAGCGGAAAATGATTATCCTGGCCGGGCATTCCTGAGGTGATAACGAGTATTTTATTAAACATCATCTGGCCTGCGCCCCACATGGCATTCATAACTTTTTGTCCCTGCCCGGCATACTCTTTTTTGATGCGCGCGATGACCAGGTTATGAAAAACGCCTTCCACCGGCATTTCCATATCTATGATCTCGGGGGCCATCGTCATTTTTATGGGCGCCAGGAAAATGCGTTCGGTAGCTTTTC
The DNA here is from genome assembly GCA_040007215.1 of Flavitalea sp. Lineage (GTDB taxonomy): Bacteria > Bacteroidota > Bacteroidia > Chitinophagales > Chitinophagaceae > Flavitalea. The sequence continues at coordinate 1,363 of JBDTVL010000219.1, read as the reverse complement.
CCAGCCATGCGTCTTCCTGGGGAGGTATGCCAACAATGGTAGCCGGGTAAACGGGATTTTTTTTATGCGTAATAGCGGTGATATGAAATCTGGGGTACCAATCGGGCAGTGAATAATAGCCTGTATGATCGCCGAAAGGGCCTTCCCAGATCAGTTCGTCTGAGGGATCAACATAACCTTCAATGACAAAGTCCGCGTCTGCGGGAACTTCAATATCCGGCTGGGTGAGGCATTTTACCAGCTCTACCTTTTTCTTTCTTAAAAATCCCGCCAGCATATATTCATCCACATTTTCCGGTAAAGGAGCCGTTGCGGAATACGCATATACCGGGTCGCCGCCAAGTATAACAGCAATGGGCATGCGCATGTTAAGTTTTTTGTATTCATTGAAATGTTTGGCGCTCACTTTATGTTTGTGCCAGTGCATTCCGGTAAGCGTTGGACCGAAAATCTGCATCCGGTACATTCCTACGTTTCGTGATTTGGAAATGGGATCTTTGGTATGGATGACCGGCAGCGTTACAAATGGTCCCCCATCCTTTGGCCAGCAGGTAATGACAGGCAGTTTGGTGATATCGGGGTTTTCCATAACTATCTCCTGGCACTCTCCTCTGCCACTGATCACTTTGGGCATCCACGAAGCGAACTGCCCTAACTTAGGCAACATTTTCAGTTTGTCAAGTATTCCTTCCTTGGGCGCGGATAATAATTTAAACAGGTCTTCTATTTCACGGGCAGTGTCATCGAGTTGGTTTACACCGAGGGCCATGCACATTCTTTTCTCGCTTCCATAAGCATTCATCAGCACCGGGAAATCGTATCCGGTGTTCTCAAACAGAAGGGCTTTACCTCCGCCTTTCATTTTACTGACCCTATCGGTGATCTCTGCTATTTCCAGCTTTGGATCAACGTATGCGGATATCCTCACGAGTTCTCCTTCCTTTTCTAAAGAATCTATGAATTGTTGCTGGTTCCTGTATGCCATTAAGAAGATTAAGAACTGCAAAATTACGCCAGGCGGCGTTAACAAATGAAAATGAAAACGGGCAAACCAAGGTGTTTAAGGTATTTGTTATGGGTGAGCTGATCTTTCAAACGAAGGAGTATTGCCAGCTTAAAGAACTCCTTTAGGACAGGAAGTGCTGCCCCTTCTTACCCTTTTACCGAATAACTGACCATCAAGATTAGTGATGCCGATGGAAAGCGTGAGACCGGAGAAATAGTACCAGTCCTTATATTTAGCTCCGCCTCTAGTGGCGCCATCGCCGGGATAATTAGGGTTTCCATTTTTTAATTCATCTCCCCGATACGCATAAGTAACGGCATCCTGTCCTCTTCCAGCGGCCAGTTTAGCAGCGTCTAC
>JBDTVL010000218.1:0-5205 GCA_040007215.1 Flavitalea sp. | reverse complement strand
AAAATGTAAAAAAGAAATTTCACGCAAAGCTAATAACAGGATTTAAGTATTTTGCCGCTTTGTATGGAACTGCTGATAATAATAAGGCGTGATATGATAAAACAAGTGTTGAGATTGGGGCTCGTTTCTTTTTTGCTGGTTAGTTGTCATTATAATGATAATGGACGTACCTGGTCCGCCTACAAAGCGGATGCCGAAAGCAGCAGTTATTCGCCGCTGGAAGAGATCAATAAAGATAATGTACAGCAGTTAACGCTGGCATGGACCTTTAACCCCAATGATGCGGCCGAAGGCGCAAGATTTTCAGGAAGCCAGTGTAACCCTATCATCATTGATGGCGTGATGTATACCGCTTCCGCCCGTCACCGGATATATGCTATCGATGCCAGCTCCGGCAAACAACTCTGGTCATTTGATCCTTTTGACGGCGGACCGGGAGGAGGATCATTCCGGGGAGTAACCTATTGGGAAGACGGGAAAGATAAAAGAATATTATTCACCGGTGGCGATAATCTATTCGCGCTCGAAGCGATAACGGGAAAGCTTATACGAAGTTTTGGAACAGATGGTAAAGTGAGTATGAATATCGGCATCCGCGATGATCCGAAAGCAATATCTATAAAGCCTACTTCTCCCGGTATCATTTACAAGGATATTATCATTATGGGAAATGAAGTGTCTGAATTATATGGCGCTCAACCCGGGTATGTAAGAGCTTACAATGTGCGTTCGGGTAAACTGGAATGGACCTTTCATACGGTGCCCAAACCAGGCGAAACAGGGTACGATACCTGGCCCAAAGATGCCTGGAAATATGCAGGAGGAGCCAACGACTGGGGAGGAATGAGCCTGGATGAAAAAAGAGGCATGGTGTTTTTGGCCACAGGCTCGCCCACCTATGATTTCTACGGCGCCGACCGCGCAGGTGAAAATCTTTTTGGCAATTGCATTGTGGCGCTGGATGCGCAAACCGGAAAGTATATATGGCATTTTCAGACCATTCATCATGATCTGTGGGATTATGATCTGCCAGCTCCGCCCAACCTGATCACGATTGAACAGGATGGAAAAAAGAAAGATGCAGTAGCGCAGACTTCCAAAGTAGGATTTCTCTATGTGCTGGACAGGGAAACCGGCGAATCATTATATCCGATAGAAGAACGGCCGGTACCTGCCTCAGATGTGCCCGGCGAACAAGCGTGGCCAACACAACCTTTCCCGCTCAAGCCAAAACCTTATGCGCGGCAATTCCTGACTGTTGACGACCTGGCCGATTTTTCACCGGCATCTCACGATTCGTTACTGAAAGTGTTTAAAGCATCAAGATATGAAGGACTGTTTACGCCGCCATCAGTAAGAGGAACGATTAATTTTCCGGGAACTATCGGCGGATCGGAATGGGGTGGCGCGGCCTTTGATCCCACCTCCGGTATCATTTATCTGAAGTCGAATGAATCGCCGGAAATTAACCGCTTACAAAAAATTGATCCTTCCGCTGCGGAACAGAACCAATCGCCCGGACAGGACGGACAACAGATCTATACCACCTATTGCGCTACCTGTCATAAAGCAGATCGAACCGGCGATGAACCTCTTTATCCTTCCCTGCTGGAAGTGAAAAAAAGAATGACTGAAGCGCAGGTATTGGCCAAGATACAACAGGGCGGCGGAAAAATGCCTCCATTCGCGAGTATTATAAAAGGACATGAAACAGCCATTGTAAATTTTTTATTCGACAAAGAACAGAAGGAATTCTCGCAGAAGGATGCCGATCTTTTAGAGATCAGCAGGAACAAAGCTTCTAATATTGAAGTTAAAAATGGCGGCGAGTACAAAAAAGATACAACTGTTACTTACCTGGATGTGCTGGCCTATTCGCAATGGAGAGGACCCGATCATCATTCCGCTATCAAGCCGCCATGGGGTACGCTGCATGCGATCAACCTGAATACCGGCGATTATGAATGGTCTATTCCCGTTGGCAATTATCCCGAACTACAAAAAAAGGGAGAACCGATAACGGGCGCTACCGGTTCTCCGGGACCAATCGTTACCGCAGGCGGACTAGTATTCCTGGGCGGATCAAGGGATCATAAGTTCCAGGCGTTCGATAAAGCAACGGGTAAACTATTATGGGAAGCAACGCTGCCTGGTTTTGGTTCTTCTTCGCCCAGTAGCTATTCAAGCAAGGGCAAACAATATATTGCGCTTTCGGTTGGAGGCAGTAAAGACTTCCCGGCCGGAACGATCATGGCTTTTACGCTGCCTGATTAATGAGCCAAATTACCATTATCAATGCCTTGGTAGGTACTTACCCCTAAGCATTCCGGTTAAAACTCATTAACTATTCATAAATGTTTTTAGCGCAACACTTGGTAAAGAATGCCTGCGTTGATACTTAGACATCATTCACACTAAGTATATTTTATGAAAAACATTATTATTGGGTTAGTAGCCTTTATGAGCGGAAACGGGATCATGGCGCAGGTTGGAATTGGCACCACTACTCCTAATTCTATGTTGGATGTGAGAGGTTCGCTGGCGCTGAAATATAGCTCTGTAACCGGCAGTGTTACTTTGGGCAGCGCCGATCAAACAGTAGTCTTTACAGGTTCATCAGCTTCCACTATCACTTTACCTTCCGCAGCATCTATTATTGGAAGAACTTACCAGTTAAAAAATTCGAGCGCAACAATTCCCGTACCCATCGTTACTATTGCCACAACATCGTCGCAGACCATTGATGGCATCAGTTCATGGATACTGGATGAAGCTAATGAAAGCGTAACGCTGATCAGTAATGGAACGAACTGGAGCATCACGGGGCAGAGCTTACCTACAGGATCCGGAACCAACTGGAGCCAGGGAGGAAACAGCGTTGCGGCTATTAAAAATTTCGGAACGCTTAATAATAACCACCTTCCGTTCATCACCAATAATACAGAACGGATGAGGCTCAGCAATACCGGTAACCTGGCATTGGGAACCACTACTTTCGATGGAACGAATCCTGAAAAATTACTGGTAGATGCCGGAGCGTCCGCCACCTCTTATAATGTTATCAGCGGAAAAGGAACGATAAATAATTATCTCCAGTTAAATATTCAGAATCGTTCGAGCGGAACTTCTGCAAGCTCGGATCTGGTAGCCACAGCCGATAATGGAAGCGAAACGGTTAATTTCGTTGACCTCGGTATCAATTCCAGCGCTTACAGCGCCTCAGGTTTTACTATTACAAGTATTAATGACGCGTATTTATATAGTACAGGAAATGATTTTGCCATTGGAAACTCTTCCAGCGGTAAGTCGGTCAAATTTTTTACCAATGGAACAATGGCTGCAAATGAAAGAATGAGAATTGATGGAAGCGGTAACGTTGGCATCGGCGTTACCAGTCCTGCTTACCGTTTGCAGGTGAGTGCCACATCGAATCCATTATCTCTTGGCGGCGTACAATCGGGCGCCAGCACAGATAGCGTGCTAACAATACTGAATGGCGTAGTAAGACGATTACACCCTTCGGCATCTAATAACTGGATGCTTACCGGTAATGCTTCTACAAATCCGAGTACGAATTTCCTCGGCACTACCGATGCGCAGGCCCTGGTATTTAAAGTTAGCGCCGCGCAGGTGCAAAGGTTTGAGCTTAATTCAATAGCGATTGGCCTGGGCGCCACTACAAATAATTCCTTGCAATCCTATGCTTTTGGCAGCGGAGCCACCGTAGGGTATAATAAACTGGCTTCCATGGCCATTGGTAATAATTCAGCGATCAATAGCGACAGCGCTTTTGCTATAGGAGTTACCGCTACCGCTAATGCCCTGAGTTCTTTTGCCATAGGAACAGGAGCAACAGCCAGCAGCGCAAATTCTTTTGCTATTGGCCGAAATGCTACCGTTTCCTACAGCGTTCCGGATGCAGTGGCGATTGGCGTAAATGCTTCTTCTACCGCTATCAGTGGTATTTCGATAGGAAGCACCAGTACGGCCGCTAATAAAACAATTGCGAATGGCGTGTCTGCCATAGCCATCGGAACAACAGCAAAAGCCAACAGCGCTAATGCGATTGCTCTGGGAACTAATGCCACTGTGGGTTATAGCCTTACTAATCCTGGAATGGCGCTAGGAGCTGCCGCTATTGCGAATGGAAATAATGCCGTTGCCCTGGGAAATAGTTCTTCCGTTGGTTTTGCAGCCAATTCATCCGCCTTAGGCGCTTCTTCCTCTGTATCCGCCGCTAACAGCACTGCAATTGGTTATAATACCGCAGTTACCAAAGCCAATGCAATCATACTCGGCGATCTTTCGAATGGCAGCTTATCGGTAGGTATCGGATCAGAAAATTTTAATGGCTCCAACCGTGAAAAATTACTCGTTGATGCGGGAACCGCCGCCACCAGTTATAATGTGATCAGCGGAAAAGGAACTATCGATAATTATCTGCAGTTAAATATACAGAACAGGTCGAATGGCGTTTCTGCCAGTTCAGATTTAGTAGCCACTGCCGATAACGGAAGCGAAACGGCAAACTTTGTAAACCTTGGTATTAATTCCAGCGGATATACGACATCAGGAATACTTGGCGGTGTTAATAACGCTTACTTATATACGACAGGAAATGATTTTATCTTAGGTAATAACACCAACAATAAAAGCCTTATTTTTTATACTACAGCAAGCTCTGTCAATACTGAACGCATGCGTATCTCTACCCTTGGCGTTTTCCCCGGACAAGACATTGCCTATGCATTAGGCAGTACATCTAAAAGGTGGACTGAAGTTTGGTCGGCGAACGGAACCATACAGACTTCCGATATCCGGCTTAAAAAGAATATTCATCCCCTGGCGCTGGGATTGAAAGAAGTAATGGCCATGCAGCCTGTCAGCTACGACTGGAAAGACAATTCAGGAAAGGATAAGATAGGCCTGATTGCCCAGGAAGTGAGAAAACTTGTTCCGCAGGTAGTTAGCGGTAATGAAGAAAAAGAAAACCTTGGTATGAACTATGCCGAACTTGTTCCGGTGCTGATCAACGCTATCAAGGAGCAACAACTCCAGGTGAGCGCACAGCAGTTGCAGATAAACCTGTTACAAAAAGAACTGGAAGCGCTGAAAGCTAAATGATCATTTAATTTTTCAGAACAGGCAAACTTGCCTTAATACCTATCATATTAAAAGCCGCTGATGACTATATAGTCGTCAGCG
>JBDTVL010000217.1:0-5210 GCA_040007215.1 Flavitalea sp. | reverse complement strand
CAGCCGGCATTCTATCACCAGCGATGTAAATACATTAAAGGATCACACGGTGATCATTGAATCTATAATAGAGAATATTGAAGAGAAGAAAATGGTGTACCGTAATCTTGAAGCGGTCATATCGCCAACTGCTATTATAGGCAGCAATACCTCTGCAATACCTGTATCGGTATTACAGAAGGGGCTTCAGCATCCTGAGCGCTTGCTGGGTATTCATTGGGCGGAGCCTGCGCATATCACCCGGTTTATGGAAGTGATTTGCGGAAGGGATTCTGATATCCGGTTTGCGCAAACCATTATTACGCTGGCGGAAAGCTGGGGTAAGGAACCTTCTTTATTAAAAAAAGATATACGTGGGTTCATTACTAACCGTATTATGTATGCGATGTTGAGAGAATCTTTTAACCTGGTGGAAAATGGTTATGCCACCGTAGAAGATGTTGATCGTTCACTACGCAATGATCTCGGTTACTGGATCACGTTTGCAGGTCCATTCCGGTTTATGGATATCACGGGTATTCCCGCCTATCTGACCGTTATGAAAGATCTGTTCCCTGAACTCGATAATACCGCCATTACCCCGTCAACAATGGAAAAGCTGGTCGCCGCAGGCGCTAAGGGAGTAAGTAATGCCCATGGTTTTTATCCCTATACAAAGGAAAGCGCCGAAAAATGGGAACAACTATTTGTAGCGTTTAGCTATGATATCAGAAAGCTGGCTGAAAAATATCCACAAAACATCGGAGATAAGTGACATGATGATCAGATCTATCAGAGCCAGAGAAGTGATCGTTCCGGCCAGGCCTAACAGTTTGAATTCCGAAACGGTTTTCGATAGCGATAATGCATTCGCCGTTAAACACATGACCGGTGAAAGCTGGACTGACTTTGCTAATCAGCCGAAATGGATAGTGGAGATAACCCTGAAAAATGGGTTGACAGGTATCGGCGAAACCTACCGTAGCGCTTCGCAGCGTTTTCTTGAAGAAGCTATGCAGTCTTTTATAGGAAAAGATATTCTTACCCTTAACTGGCGCCGGTTGCCGGTTAATGATCAGCGGATATATGAATCTTTTGAAACTGCAATACTCGACCTGGTAGGCAAATCGCTGAATGCGCCCGTTTCGCAGGTGCTGGGCGGCGCTTATCGCAGTACTGTTGATTGCAATGGATGGACCGGCAGAAGAACTCCTGAGGACGCCGCTAATAAAGCATTTGAAGCGATGCGCCAGGGTCATAAATTATTCAAATTTAAATGTTCTGATGAAGACCCCGTGAGGCTCTGGACAAAAGAGATACGCCGGAAATGCGGAGACGGCATTAAGATTATCCTTGATCCCAACCAGCGCTGGAATGATGTGGATACCACTATGCGATTAATGGAAGGCGTTGATAAAGATCTGATGCTTGGATTGGAAGATCCTATTAAACATGAAGACATACAGGGATTCCTGTACCTGAAAAAACATTTGGGCATTCCTCTTTACAGGCATATCTCGTTGCCTTATACCCAGGATATCAGGGATATGATCGCCTTTGTAAGAGCTGATGCCGCCGATGGATACAATTTTAATGGCAGCGCTTATAACTCGGTATTGCTGGCGGAAATAGCTAACCTCGAGGGAAAGCCCTGCTGGCGCGGTTCGGAAGTAGATCTTGGCATATCAGAAACGATGGGTCTCCATATCGCAGCGGCCAGCATAAACTGTACTATTCCTTCCGATATTTTCGGAGAGCTGATCAGAGAGGATGACCTCATTAAAGATCCTGTGAAATTCGTCAACGGAGCAGCTATCGTTCCCAAAGGTCCCGGACTCGGTATTTCGCTTGATGAAGAGGCCATGGAAAAATATAAAACAGGACGGGAAGTATGGGTAAAATAATTATCAGGCCGAAACAGGCCGGTTTATAATAGATTGATATGAAAAAAGGAGTAATAGCCTGGCTGACTTTGTTTTTGTGTAACCTGATCTGGTCATTTCATTTTACGAGTATTAAATTAACGCAGGACCAGGTTGGTCCTTATTTTACTGTATGGGCTCCGATGCTGCTCGCCACTCTTTTTCTTGCGCCTTTTGTGATCCGGGATTTTCGTAAAGGAAAGAAGAAATTAAAAGATGTGCTGGTATTCGTTCAACTAGGCGTCCTCGGCGCTTTTCCTTCGCAGGTATTAATGACCTGGGGAACGCAATATTCCCTGGCCAGTAATGCCGCAATCATGATCCTGGCTTTGCCGGTGATCACTGCGGTATTTGCTTTTTTAATATTAAGGGAAAAGATGAACAGGATCAGGTGGCTTAGTTTTGCCATTGCTATCATCGGCGTGGTCCTTTGCAGTACCGACGATATCAGAAGTATGGACCTGGGCTCGCGATATGCTTTTGGCAACCTGCTTATCTTTTTAGCCATCATCGGCAATGCTTATTATAATGTTGGATGCAAAAAAGTGGCTGATAGGTTTACAGAAATGGAAATGGTATTCTATACTTACCTGGTGCTGGTGATTTTACTTACTCCTCTGGTATTTTATTATGAACCGGGCATGTTTGCAAAAATTCCTTTTTTTACTACGCAAACCTGGCTGGGGATGGCTTCGCTGACGTTATTTCATAATTTTCTGTCGATGATCCTTTTCTTCAGCGTACTGAAATATCTTGATGCCACACAGGTGGCGCTGTCTAATTACCTGATCACTTTTATGGGACTTCCCATTGCTGCTATCATGCTTGGGGAAACGCTGAATACACAAGCGATCATAGGAGGCTTGCTGGTATTGGCCTCTACGCTTATTTTAACGATTGTCGATAACCGGAACCATCAAAAAAATCTTGTGAACATTAACAGGTAAGTTATATGAAAACATCAACCGGAATATTAAGCGGAGTTGTACCAATAATACCGACTCCCTTTACGGAAAATGAAGAGATAGATGAGCCCGCGCTAAGAGGGCTTATAGACTTTGCTATCGGCTCAGGTATAAAAGCGATATGCCTTCCTGCCTATGCCAGTGAATTTTATAAACTTACTGATGAGGAAAAATTGCGTGTGGTAAAAATTGCCGTTGAACAGTCGTCGGGAAAGATCAGTATCGTAGCGCAATCGAATCATCCTTCTCTTAAAGTTGCGGTGAACCTGGCAAAAGCCAATATACAAGCGGGCGCTAAAGTGATATCCCTGGCCGTTCCGAGAATATTCGGATTGCCGGAAACTTCCCTGAATGATTATTTGTCAGAATTTCTGGGCGCTATACCGGATACGCCCGTGCTGATACAGGATTTCAACCCGGGCGGTTCATCTATTAGCGTTCCTTTCATTAACTCTTTAAGGAAAAGACATGCCAATTTTAAATATTTAAAACTGGAAGAGCCATTATGCGCTCCAAAATTTGAGGATATCATCAATGCCACGGAAGGAAAAATTGGTTTGTTTGAAGGATGGGGTGGTTTGTATATGCTGGAACTGATCCCTGTTGGTATAACAGGCGTTATGCCGGGACTGGCTGTGGCAGACATTTTGCAAAAGATATTTGACCTGAGAAAAGCCGGCGAGCATGCCAAAGCTTTCGATCTTTTCGAAAAAGTGATGCCACAGATCTTTTTTTCATTACAGAATATGGAACTGTTCCATTATGCAGAAAAAGAATTGCTGATGGCAAGAGGGATATTAAAAAACAGCAGGTCGCGTAAAGCCGCTTATGTGCCCGATGAGTCGTCAAAAAAATATATAAAAGAGTTAAATCAGCGAATTGTCGACCTCGTCAAAAGAGAAGGGTTGTAATTCATAGCAGGACGGGTTTCCGAACAGCCAAACCCCAATGCCGGAATGCTCGCGTATTCTGTTTAAAAAACGGCGCTGATCTGCATGGCGAAAATGCAGGATAAGGAATATGCAGAGATGAGCAATACGGTTAATGCGCTGGCTCCTGCTGTGATCAGAATTCTGCTGGCAGATGCTCTGCCGGATCAACACCCTCAGAACAGGGTTACTACCGATTTCACTTTTGATCTTTTCGGGGCAGGGCAATTACTGATAAAGTTTTCTTGTAGAGCCTAATTGTTTTTCGAATAAACTATATCTCTGTCAAAAAATATATAGTCGGTTGTTTAAAACGAAGTAAAGACACAAAAATGTCGCTTCTTGCTGCATACATTTTAGAATAAATTCTTCAGCAATAAAATGCATTCAGTATTTCACAATGTTGCCTACTGTCAATTTTAGTTCCTGTTAAAAAAGTACACTTTTTGAATCGAATATTAAATATTTAGCTTCTTTAATTCGGATAAATTTGGGCTCTAAAGATAATTCAGGGTCAAATGTTCTAATTTTTTTTCCACTTGATTTGCTGTTTTTTTTCAATAGTTTGTTGCAAATAGCCCGGTTGTCATTAAACAACCTTTATCGGAGTTGCTAAGATGCCATATTTTTTTTTAGATATCTTGAAATACGCTTATTCATTAACCAAACACTGCGATGTATGTATTTAAAAATTCTTTGTAAGACCTTTTCAAACCGATTTAAAATCAGCTTTGCAGGGCTATCCGGTTCTGCCCGGCTATCGGGGATGGCTATAAAGCTCCTGCTGGGCCTTTTGCTGGTAAATGCTTTTCAGGCCAGCGCTACAGGCAATAATATGCCGGCGCCTGATCCGATTAAAGGTAAAGTGGTAGATAAAACGACCGGCAGCCCGGTGTCTGGAGCAACGGTTTCGCTAAAAGGTCAATCCGGCGGAACCTCTTCAAATGATTTGGGTGAATTCACCATTAATATTCCTTCGGGCAGATCCATACTGGTGATTTCTTCCGTAGGTTATACCACAACAGAGCAAGCAGTGTCTGGATCATCCTTAAATATTGTAATAGCCATTTCCCAGGCTCAGGCAGGTTTGGAGGAAGTGGTGGTAACCGCTTTAGGTATTCAGCGCAGTGTAAAGTCGCTCACGTATTCTACTCAGCGTATCAGCGGCGAGCAGGTTAACCAGATCCGGGATGCGAATTTCGCCAATACCCTGTCTGGTAAAATTGCTGGTCTTACCGTTACTTCTTCTGCTAACGGACCTGGTGGCGCTTCACGTATTATTTTAAGAGGAAATCGTTCCATCAATGGCGACAATAATGCATTGATAGTAGTGGACGGGGTAGCTATAGATAACTCTACGCCTTCCAAGCAAACCAGGAGCGATGCCGGAGATGATAATGGCGGGCAAAGCGGTA
>JBDTVL010000216.1:0-5217 GCA_040007215.1 Flavitalea sp. | reverse complement strand
GCTTTCATGTTGGAATCCTGCGAAATGGAGCCATATATTTTCGATTTTAAATACCATGCTTCTGCATTACCCTTATTTTTTTCAATCGCGAGGAAATTGTCGATTTCTGTTTTAGCTTCCGGCAACTTTTGTTTACTGAACAGATCCTTTGCCTTGTCGATTTTCTGGGCAAATGATCCGATGCCCGAAAGGGCAAATACAAGCAATAAAAAGAAAGATTTCATGTTACACTATTTATTAAAAAATTAAAAGACTTCACTATTTTCCGGCCCACTCAACATGTTATTCAGTAACCTCAGGTTCGCCAGATGGTTCTTCAGGATCAATGGTTGCCTCTCCGCCATTATTTAATAAGGGATTGGGCTCAATAACGTCTATAGGTCCCAGGGCATCCGCGATAGCTTCCACAATTTCATTTTCTACCGGTATATCCAGCTTGGTGATCGCTGCAATTTCGTCTCCATCGTCCAGTTTGATCAGTTTGACGCCTTGTGTGGCTCTACCTTGCGCGCTGATGCTGGAAACTCCCATTCTTATAGTAACCCCGCTCTTACAGGAAATCATCAAATCTTCTTTGGGGGTTACATCAAGCATACCCACCAATGACCCTGTTTTTTCTGTTACGCTAATGGTTTTCACTCCTTTACCACCTCTGTTGGTGACCCTGTACTCATCTATTTCCGTTCTCTTTCCAAATCCTTTCTCGCTAACCACCAGAACAGTTTTTGACTTGTCCTCCGAATTGACACATATCATGCCAATCACTTCATCATTATCATCTTCAACTTCTATACCAGCTACGCCAATGGCGCCGCGACCGGTAGGACGCACTTTATTCTCCGGGAAACGGATGGCTCTACCCGATTTGACCGCCATCATGATCTCGCAGGATCCATCGGTTAGTTTGGCTTCCAGCAACTCATCGCCTGCCAGGATGGTAATGGCAATGATTCCTGACTGTCTTGGACGACTGAAATCTTCCAGGCTGGTTTTCTTAATGATGCCTTTCTTAGTGCATAAAACAATGTTGTGGCTGTTCACGAATTCCTTATCCTCAAAATCTTTCACATCAATAATCGCCCGTACTTTATCATCCTGCGGCAATTGTATAAGGTTCTGAATAGCTCTTCCCTTACTTGTTTTATCGCCTTCCGGAATCTCGTAAATATTTAGCCAGTAACATCTTCCCTTTTCCGTAAAGAATAACATGGTATGATGGGTAGACGCAACAAAAATATGTTCTATATAATCTTCTTCCCTGGTCTTTCCGCCTACGGCGCCTCTTCCGCCGCGGCGTTGCTGACGGTATTCAGTAGCCGAGGTTCTCTTGATATACCCCAGGTGAGAAATCGTGATCACCACATCTTCTTCCTTGATCAGGTCTTTTATGCGCACTTCATCATCGAGGTAGGTGATTTCCGTTTTGCGGGCATCTCCAAATCTTTCCTTTACTTCAATTAGTTCTCTCTTGATCACGTCGAAACGTTTTCCTTCGTCGGCAAGCAGGTCTTTGAGGAAGGTGATGAGTTTCATCAGCTCATCATATTCTTCCCTGATCTTATCGCGTTCCATTCCGGTAAGACGCTGTAACCTCAGTTCCAGTATGGCTTTTGCCTGTATTTCGTCAAGCCCCCAGCCTGCCGTGATCAGCGCTTCTTTGGCTTTCTCCGGTGTGGCAGAGGCCCGGATCAGCGCGATCACTTCGTCGAGGTGATCCAGCGCAATAAGGTATCCCTGAAGTATATGCGCTTTCTTCTGCGCTTCCCTTAATTCATACTGCGTTCTCCTGATCACTACCTCGTGGCGGAAATCGATGAACTCACTGATCATTTCCTTAACGCTAAGCGTTCTTGGTCTTCCCTTTACAATGGCTACATTATTGATGCCATAGGAAGTCTGCAGTTCGGTGAACTTATATAGCTGGTTGATGATCACGTTGGCGATCGCATCTCTTTTAAGATCGATCACTATCCTTGTGCCTTCCTTGTTATTCGATTCGTTGTTAATATGCGTTATGCCTTCTATCGATTTTTCATTTACCAGTCGACCGATATGATCGCAAAGTGAATCGCGGCTAACCTGGTAAGGCACTTCGGTAATGATGATCGATTCGCGGCCGCTGGGCTTTGCATCGATATGCAGTTTTCCGCGTAGCACTACCCTTCCTCGTCCGAAATGCATAGCTGCTTTAACGCCTTCGATGCCATAGATGATTCCTCCTGTTGGGAAATCCGGACCTTTAATGTGCTGCATTAATTCCTCAACAGTAATATCACGGTTATCTACAAATGCAATGCAACCATCGATCACTTCCGTGAGGTTATGGGGAAGAATATTGGTGGCCATTCCCACGGCAATACCGCTGGATCCATTGATCAGCAGGTTGGGTATACGGGTAGGAAGAACGGTGGGCTCTTCCAGTGAATCATCGAAGTTCAGTTGAAAATCGACCGTTTCTTTTTCGATATCTTCCAGCATGCTTTCAGCGATACGCTGTAAACGCGCTTCTGTATATCGCATCGCCGCAGGTCCATCGCCATCCTGGCTGCCAAAGTTTCCCTGCCTGTCGATCAGCGTATACCTCATGCTCCACTCCTGGGCCATTCTCACCAGCGTATCGTAAACCGACTTATCGCCATGAGGATGAAACTTACCAAGCACCTCTCCCACTATCCTGGCTGATTTCTTGTAGGGTTTATTGTAATGAATACCCAGTTCATTCATGGCATGCAGTACCCTACGATGAACAGGTTTCAATCCATCTCTCACATCCGGCAATGCTCGTCCGACGATCACCGACATAGAATAATCTATGTAGGCGGTTTTCATTTGTTCCTCAATATTTATAGCTACAATCCGATTATTATCACTCGTAGGATCTGGGGTGAGATTGTTCTCTTCCATGTAGTTTAATTAGTCTTTGTTTTTCAATGAGTTCTTAAAAAAAGCTACTATCGGCAAAGGCCTGCAAATTTACCGATTTTGACCCTATAAACCATCTCTAAAACCCGCTTCGGGCATCTATTTTTCCACCTTTGTGGATAGCTGAAAATCCGGGAATTTACCGAGTTTTTAACGTGAGGATTAGACAATCCAGCGGAAATAGCTGTTAATTTGTGTACTTATATCCCACGTAAGTTCTTTTATCCGATTCCGCAGCCATTAAGGCCCGTCCAATCCTCTGAAAACCTGCCTGTTTGACGCCAAATACTGTATAATAGTATAACACGCTTATATGAATAAATATCTTTTATTAAGGGATAATAAAGAATCTGGCCCCTACACCGCAGACGAAATTATTTCCAAAGGAATCAAGCCTTACGACCTGGTATGGATGGAAGGAAGAAGCGCTGCCTGGCGTTATCCGAGCGAAATAGAAGAGCTAAAAGCTTACGCTCCTCTTGTTGAAGAACAGCCTTTTGACAGGTTCTATAAGAAGCCTGCAGAATCGCCTGCTTCAGGGGCGCAAACCATTTCCATTTCATCGCCTTTATATACGCCTCTTTACACCGACCATACTCCATATCTTCCAAAAGAAACCGAGCCTTCAAGAAAGATATATATCAATTTCCCTGGCTCACGCGTCGAAACTGCTATTTCAGCGCCAGAAAAAAGAAATGAGCCTTTATTTCCACCTTCAGGACAAACAGTGAATGAGAGGGCAATGACAGAAAAAACCTCTCCTGTAAGAGAGGAAAGAGAAATCGGTTCACCACCAACCTCCTTTACGCCGGAATCGGCTTTTTTTAGTCGTCAGACTTTCCAAAAGCCAAAATCGAGCTGGACTCAACAGGCTTTCCGCTGGACCATCGCCGCCTGCCTTTTGCTGGGAGGTGTATTAATAGGACTTTCTATCACTTACAGCAATCAGCGCTCGAATATCAGCCAGATGAATGGTATTATACAGCGCATAGAGCAGCGCGAAAAACAGCCTTCCCAACCTTCCAGCGACCCGGAAATGATCCGCCAGGCGGTGCATCAGCTTCCGGCAGACAATATTCCTGTATCATCAGGCAATAATAGCATTACAACTGTTGAAACGCCTAAACTGGCAACAGCTCGAAAAATATCATCCGGCAAAACGTCTTCCCATTCTACCGCGCCTCAGCAGCTTTCTACGGAAGCGCCGGCTGTAACCGCGGCGTCCACTAAAGTGGCGAAGGAAGAAAAATCCACACCTGTCGATGAACCTGCTAAAGAACAGAGCCGCGAGAATCTTTTTAAACTGCTCTCCATAAAAACCAACAAATACAAAACAGGCGTTCTCGGCGGAATATCCAACCTCCAGTTAGAACTGACCAACAACAGCCTTATTAACATTCAGCAGGTAGAAGTAGAGGTCAAATATCTTGGGATCGAAAAGAAAATAGTAAGGTCCCAGACGGTTTACTTCCAGGACATCAAACCTGGGGAACAACTCACCGTTGATGTTCCAAAAAGCAGCCGCGGCATATCTGTGGAATATATGATAAGCAAGATCAATTAAAAGTTACGCCCAATAATTGCATCATCTCCCGCACCCCAGTGGTGGCGGGTTTTTCTATGGCTGTCATACCTGGATGCATGGTATATGGAATCTTTTTATCGATGATGAATTTTTTTGCATGAGGAGGAGCAAGATCAACCAGACCTGCGGCCGGGTAAACAACCAGGGAGGTCCCTATCACCGCAAAAATATCTGCCTGCTGTACCAGCACAGCCGCTTTTTCAATCATCGGCACCGGTTCTTCAAACCATACTATATGTGGCCTGAGCTGGGCGCCATCTTCCGCTTTATCGCCATAATGAATGTCTTCCCTGATATCATAGATCAGCGATGCATTATTTTCACTCCTCATTTTCAGGATTTCCCCATGCAGATGAACCACTTTCTGCGAGCCCGCTCTTTCGTGCAGGTCATCGATATTCTGCGTAATGATGATCACTTCAAAATGACGCTGAAGGGCTGAGAGGGCTTCATGAGCCGCGTTTGGAAAGGCATCCAGCACATTGGCGCGACGCTTGTTGTAGAAGTCGAGCACCAGCTCAGGATCTTTACGCCAGCCCCGCGGTGTGGCTACCTGCGTTATCTCATGACCTTCCCATAAACCATCGCTGTCGCGAAAAGTTTTCAACCCGCTTTCGGCGCTGATGCCCGCGCCGGTGAGAACCACCAGTTTTTGCTTTTCCATGTATTCTGTAGTATCGCTAAAAATAATTCTGAGGCAGGATGTTTTT
>JBDTVL010000215.1:0-5224 GCA_040007215.1 Flavitalea sp. | reverse complement strand
GATCGCCATAGATGCCGGAAGCAGGGGTAATATTGGGCGATACCCTGGCATCGCTCTGCACATTGCGGGAGGTAACCAGGAACTGGTAAGCATTCTGTTTGTCTTTGTAGGAATCTATGAAAACGGCAAAATGGTCAACATCGCCCTGCCGCTCCTGGTCGCGGGGGGTAAATTGTCTTCTGATCAGCGCAGGATCTCCATATAAATATGCGCCGATATAAAGAGAGGTATTATCGTAGAGTACCCTTACTTCTGTTCTGTCGGAAGCGGGCTTGCCATAAACAGGAGAAGTAGTAACGAATTCGGTGGCAGGCGTAGCCATTTGCCATACCGCTTCATCCAATGAACCATCTATTCTTGGGGCATCGCTGATCTTAACAGCTCCGATTTTCTTCAGTTGTGCCATGCCCGACACCCCATGGATCAGCAGTAAAAATATGACAATAATTTTGGTAGGCATGTATAAATGGGCTGCAAAAATAGCCGAAATGGATCTGTAAAAGAACGTCTTATACAAATAACCAATTATTGCGGCTTTCTTGCGGTATAGTATACATTACCTCGGTAATGTAATCAGTTAAGTTTATTTTTCAGCGTTGTAACCTGATCCTGAAGGTTGCTTACAACGCTTGCCAATTGGTTAACGTCCCAACGTGGCTGAATATTGGCTTTACTGATCACCATATTAGCTTTCCATATTTCAAGAATGTCCGCGGCATTGACTGCATAGGGCTGATATTCGGTATTATCGCTCACCAGCGTTATTTTGGCTTTGTTCTTAGGGTTCTTCAGCACTCTCTTATACACGATGCCTTCATTGCGGGAAATGATAATATAGGTCTGGTTGCTTTTAACGTCTTCAATCCCTTCGGTCATCTCGCCAATGATGATGGAACCGCTGGGAGTGGGTAGCATGGAGTCGCCTACGATCTCAAAAGCCCGGTAAGAACCCGGGGCCAGCATAGGCAGGGTAAAAGTGTTCAGTTCGTCCAGAAATTCCGGGTCGGCATATCCCGCCAGGTAACCTGCAGCTGCTTTGACCGGCACAAACTGTATCTCATTACTTCCGGCAGCCAGTTTCTGGGCCCTTCTTTTAGCGAGGTAATTACCCTTGGTATCGCCAATTTCCTTTAATAACAGCTCATCGAGACTAAGTTTAAACATATCACCGGTAATTTCGAGCACTTCCAGTCTGGGCTCGGCCCGCTCTTCTTCATAGGCGCCCAGCAGAGATCTTTTTATCTTTAACCTTGCGGCAAATTCTTCCTGAGTCCATCCCCTTAGTTTTCTTAAATACTTAAGATTTTTTCCGGCAACTGACATAAGCTAATAATTTTAGCCATAAAAATACTAATTTTTTTAACACAAAACACAGAATCAGCTTTTCCTTACCTTTGCCACCCTGTCAGATTGGCTTTCCTCATTGGTTAGCATCATATTTGACTGCTATTATTTTATATAACACTGTCTTTATTAAAAGGCGGGAAAATAAATCATCAATAACATCTTATGTTAGGTTTCATTTCAAAAATGTTTGGAGGCAGTAAGTCGGAAAAGGATGTTAAGGTTATTCAACCGATCGTAGGCGATATAAACCGTCATTTTGCCGCTTATGCTTCGCTTTCCAATGACGAAATACGCGGTAAAACCGGGGCCTTCCGCGAAAGAATTGCCAAACACCTGGAAGCGATCGACAGCCAGATACAGGACCTCTCCCAACAGGCAGAAGCGCTATCCTTCAGCGATATTACCGGTAAAGACACGCTTTACCAGGAAGTGGATAAACTCAAAAAAGACCGCGACGCGCAGATAGAAATAATATTGAACGAAATACTTCCTGAAGCTTTTGCCGTAGTAAAAGAAACTGCCCGCAGGTTTAAAGATAATAGCGAACTCAGTTCCACCGCTACCGAGCTGGACAAATCCTTAAGTATAGGTAAAGAGTATATCCGCATTGAAGATGGTAAAGCCACCTATAAAACCAGTTGGAACGCAGGTGGAAACCTGGTTACCTGGAATATGCTGCATTATGACGTTCAGTTGTTAGGCGGTATCGTTTTACACCAGGGCAAGATAGCAGAGATGGCTACCGGTGAAGGTAAAACGCTGGTGTCTACATTAGCGGCATACCTGAATGCCTTAAGCGGGCAGGGTGTGCATATAGTTACCGTGAACGATTATCTCGCCCGCCGCGATTCGGAATGGAACGGAACTATTTATGAATGGCTGGGTCTTACCGTTGATTGCATAGATAAACATCAGCCTAACAGCAACGAAAGAAGGAAAGCTTACACGGCAGATATTACCTACGGCACCAACAATGAATTCGGTTTCGATTACCTGCGCGATAATATGGTGCACAGCCCCGATGAAATGGTGCAGCGCAAACATCATTATGCCATGGTGGATGAAGTGGATAGCGTGCTTATTGACGATGCGCGTACGCCCCTGATCATTTCCGGCCCCGTTCCCAAAGGCGATGAACAACAATATCATTTGCTGAAACCCCGCGTTGACAAACTGGTGGAAATGCAAAAGCAGGTAACCAATAAATACCTGAATGAAGCCAAGAAAAAATATGCTGAAGGAGATGATGATCCTAAAACGGCAGGACTGGCCCTGATGCGCGCCCATCGGGGATTACCTAAGAACAGCGCGCTGATCAAATTCCTCAGCGAATCAGGTATGAGAGTGAAATTGCAGAAGGCAGAAAATTATTATCTCGCCGATCAGCAGAAAGAAATGCCAAAGGTTGATGAAGAGCTTTATTTCCATATTGATGAAAAAAATAATTCAGTCGACCTCACCGACAGAGGATTGCAGGCGATCACCAAATCGGGAGAAGATCCTGATTTCTTCCTGCTGCCAGATATTGGCGTTCAGTTAGCCGAAATTGATAAACTGGATGTTTCGCCGGAAGAAAAACTGCAACAGAAAGAACTGCTGCTGAATGATTATTCTATTAAGGCAGACCGAATCCATACCGTTCAGCAATTATTAAAAGCCTACACGTTATTTGATAAGGATATTGAATATGTGGTGATGGATGCCGCAGTGAAGATCGTTGATGAACAAACAGGCCGTATACTCGATGGCAGAAGATACAGCGATGGATTACACCAGGCCATTGAAGCAAAAGAAAATGTGAAGATCGAAGCGGCCACGCAAACCTATGCCACCATTACCCTGCAGAATTATTTCCGCATGTATCACAAGCTGTCGGGTATGACGGGCACCGCAGAAACCGAAGCCGGTGAATTCTGGGATATCTATAAACTGGATGTGGTAACGGTTCCCACCAATGTGGTGGCGGTAAGAAAAGACAGCCAGGACCTTGTATACAAAACAAAAAGAGAAAAATATAAAGCCGCTATCGAGGAAATTGAAAACCTCCGTAATGCAGGACGACCCGTTCTTGTAGGCACCACTTCTGTTGAAGTGAGCGAACTGCTCAGCAAAATGCTGCAGGGAAAGAAAATACCGCATAACGTACTTAACGCCAAACAACATGCCCGCGAAGCGCAGGTGGTTGCTGAAGCAGGGTTTGCCGGCGCCGTAACCATTGCCACCAATATGGCCGGCAGAGGTACGGATATTAAACTGGGGCCTGGCGTAAAAGAAGCGGGAGGCCTGGCTATCATTGGCACTGAAAGACATGAAAGCAGGCGCGTTGACCGCCAGTTGCGGGGCCGTTCCGGACGACAGGGCGATCCGGGCACCACGCAATTTTATGTTTCTCTCGAAGATGAACTGATGCGTCTTTTCGGTAGCGAACGTATCGCCTCTATCATGGACCGGTTCGGTTATAAGGAAGGAGAAGTGATCCAGCACAGTATGGTCACTAAAAGTATCGAACGCGCCCAGCGGAAAGTAGAAGAGAATAATTTCGGTATAAGGAAAAGACTGCTGGAATATGATGATGTGATGAACAAGCAGAGAAATGTAGTGTACAAAAAAAGAAGCCATGCCCTGTTCGGAGAACGACTGGCGCTGGATCTTGATAATGCTTTCTATATTGTCGCTGAAGGACTGATCACTTCTTTCCAGGAGCAGAGCGATTATGAAGGATTTAAACTTGCCGCCATTGTAAATTTCGGAATAGACAGCGCCATAGAGCAGCATGAATTTGAAAAAGGCAATCCGAATGAACTCGCCGGTAAGTTGTATGACGAAGCTTCCGCACGTTACCAGCAAAAAAAGACAGAGCTTGAAAAGCAGGCTATACCCGTGTTTGCCAATATCCGGCAAACGCAGGGCGCCCATATTGAAAATGTGGTAGTTCCTTTTACCGATGGGAAAAAAGGTATACAGGTGTTGGCTAACCTGCACAAAACAATAGAATCTTCAGGAAGAGAACTCGGCAATGCGCTGGAAAGGCAGATCACGCTTTCTATTATCGATGATACCTGGAAGGAACACCTAAGGGCCATGGATGATCTTAAACAAAGTGTGCAAACCGCTTACCTTGAACAGAAAGATCCGCTGGTCATTTATAAGATCACCGCTTTCGATCTGTTTAAAAGAATGGACAGTGATGTGAACCGCGAAATAGTCAGTTTCCTTTGCCATAGCGGTATTCCTGTTGAACAGAATAGCGGCGGCCAGATAAAGGAAGGCAAGGAAAAGAAAACAGACATGAGCAGGATGCAGGCTAATAAAGAAGCGGTGGAAGCCAGGGGCGAAGATTATGCAGCCAATGAAAATGATTACTTCGATCCTTCCGCTACTGCGGTAAAAAAAGAACCGATAAAAGTTGCGCCAAAAGTGGGAAGAAATGATCTCTGCCCCTGCGGTAGCGGTAAAAAATATAAAAACTGTCATGGCAAAGGCGTTGAATAACCGAATTATATCGTGATGAGCATCGCCTCCTATATCGATCACACTATATTAAAACCTGCCACTTCTACGGGCGATATAAAAACAATTTGCAGCGAAGCCATTGAATACGGTTTCGCCGCAGTTTGTATACCCCCTCCTTTCGTCAGAAATGCCGGGCAACTATTAAAAGAAAGCAAGATAAAAATTGCCACTGTAGCCGGCTTCCCTTTAGGCTACTCCATCGCGCGCGCAAAACTTGTAGAGGTACAGCAGGCGATGCAGGATGGCGCGTTTGCCCAGAACGGCATCATTCGCCCCATCGGGCCGGCCATTTTCATTTTCGCTGGTGGCACCCACGCCACGATGGAGTCATTCAGAAATCGAGCGCTCGAGTTACCAGGCGCCA
>JBDTVL010000214.1:0-5226 GCA_040007215.1 Flavitalea sp. | reverse complement strand
TTTCCGGTTGGCATCGTTCCACTTGAAATCAATGAAGGTTATTTTTTCCTGTCGGGAGGCAGCTACCGAGAAACCCGCGTTTACCAATACCATTTAAGCATATTCCGCAAACAGGATGAAAAATACAGGTCTATCAAAACAGAACATATTGATACCTGGCCAAATAATCTGGTGAACACTTACGAAAACATAAAGGGCGAGCTGATCCGCAGGAAAAGAGATTTTCCTAATCCTGCCGTATATTGCATTGAAACAGGCCTTAGTTTCCCTGTGGAAGAGACTTTATTGCCGATTGCCAAGAGGTCGTTTGTGCGGTATATTTCTACTGCGGCATAATAGCTTTTTTCGCAAAGATCATGAACCATTTCCCGGCTCAATTCTGAAAATTCTGTTTTAACCCGCCAATGGAAGATTCTTTTTTCAGCTTGTTGCGGTAATCCTTGAAAAGGCTGTACCATTTGAGTTTTAATACGCCCAGGACGCCTTCTTTAACGATACCTTTATGCATCTTGGAAAGACCGTATTTGCGGTCCTTGAAAATGATGGGCACTTCCACTATCCTGAAACCCAGCTTCCAGGCGGCGAATTTCATTTCTATCTGAAAGGCATAACCGAGAAAATGCAATCCGTCCAGATTGATCGCTTCCAACGTTTCCTTACGGTAACATACAAATCCTGCGGTAGTATCCTTAACTGGCATCCAGGTAATAAGCCGGGTATATAATGAACCTCCTTTTGATAACAGTATTCTGTTCTTAGGCCAGTTAATGGTGCCTCCTCCTTTAACGTAGCGGGAACCTATAGACATATCGGCCAGGCCGAATTTACAGGCGCTATACAGCCGCTCGAGATCATCCGGGTTATGCGAAAAATCGGCGTCCATTTCAAAAATATACCGGTATCCCCGTGCGAGCGCCCACTTAAAACCATGAATATAGGCGGTGCCTAATCCCAGTTTTCCCTTTCTTCCTTCCAGGAAAACCTCTTCAGGGTGTGCGGCCTGTAATTCTTTAACCATCCCTGCCGTTCCATCAGGCGAACCATCATCTATAACCAGCACATGAAAATCCTTACGCATAGCCAGGATCGCCGTAATGATCCCGGTAATATTTTCTCGTTCATTATAAGTTGGTATGATAACAAGCTTTTCCAATAAATAACATCCGTTGTTTAATATTATCCCTTCTGCCGCATATTTCCCGCCAGGTCCTTATAAAATGTTTGTAATTAGTTCTTCTTTAACATCATCCGGTTAAATATTTCGGTCAGCTTTAGTTTGGTATGAAGTGGGAAATCGCCTTTCATCATCCAGTCGTAGTATTGGGGTTCTGATTTCAGCACATCTGTTACCGGCCTTCCTTTATGCTTGCCGAAATTGAACACTTCTACGCCATTATCCATCAGCATTCTCCTGGCAAAATCCACCAGGTTTTCTTCGCCAATACATTGAAGGATACTGTCGACAGTTACGCCGAGTTGGGGATACCTTTTAACCTGCGATTGCAATACCTCCCAGGTGGCGGACGCATCGGCTTCGGCGCTATGCGCGTCGTGAAGGGTTTCGTTACAATAGAATTTATAGGCGGCTCCCAGGGTTCTTTGCTCCATCATATGGAATATCTTCTGCACATCCAATAGTTTCCTGCCCCTGAAATCGAAATCGAGCGCAACCCGCAGAAATTCCTCTGCCAGCAGGGGAATATCAAAACGATTGGAGTTATACCCTGCCAGATCGGAATTGTCGATAAACTGTTTGATCTCATTAGCCATCTGCCGGAAGGTAGGCGCATCTTTGACCATTTCATTAGAGATCCCATGAATTTCTGCGGAAGCCGCTGAAATGGTCATTTCAGGGTTAAGTAATTTTCTCTTAACGATTTTTTTCCCGTCGGGAAGGATTTTAACGATTGCGATCTCCACGATCCGATCGGTACTCAGGTTCATACCTGTTGTCTCCAGGTCGATAATAGCCAGCGGCTTGGATAATTGTAACATAGCGATGTAATGAAAAGTGAAGGAGCCTGTTATAGCTCTCCTGTCACGTGTTTGGCAAATGTAAGCATATTGGCGCCATCAAAATTACCAGAACTCATGAGCAATAGGCTACCTAGGGCTTAGCTACCCCTAAAAGCTTCAGGTTACCGCTTTAAGCGTCGCTAACCAGAGGAAATAACGTCCATTTCGAGAGTTATATACAATATATTAGGAAATTTTCCTTAAACCTGACCTGGAGGCTTGCATTTACAAGAAATTATTATTTACTTTGATCATCGTCTTCATCCAACCTACAGAATTTCCCCTATCTATCCGCTCCTTTGAATTTCCTGGTGATCGTTTGTTCCCTTTTCATCAGGTTTTATTCATCAACTAAAAATACCTCAACAATGAAAAGGACGCTTATTATTCTTACACTTATATGTGTAACTGCAATTGGATTTACATCATGCACCGCTCAGAAAGGTTGCAAGTCGACGCAGGGTTTTGTAGGTTATGGCGGAAGATAGTTCGCCGGCAATTTCTGGGTTATGATGCCATAAAAAACATTATAAAGGTTACCATGCAACGGTAACCTTTTTGTTTTTCGTCTGTTAAAAAAAAGAACAATGGATTGGATTTTACTGGAACAGGAATCACAATTGGAGGAATTACGTGAAAGATCATTCACCCGGCCGCAGGTGATCTTTAAACACAGCACCCGATGTTCGATCAGTTCTGTGGCTAAAAACAGACTCGATAAATCAGCCTCGCCCGATAATATGGATTTTTATTACCTGGACCTGATCCGATACCGTTTGCTATCGGCTAAAGTGGCGGAAATGTTTAAGGTACACCATGAATCGCCGCAGGCGCTGGTGATCAAAGAGGGGAAATGCATCTATGACGAAAGCCATATGGGTATTTCGATGCAGGAAATGGTTGATGCCGTTTAGGCTAAAATGCAGCTGATTTTTTATTTTTTCTTATAAAAATTCAGGCTTACGGAAGGAGCTGATGATTTTTCGCTGAGCGTGTAAAAGCCTGTATTGTCATTGGCAAAAGCTACCGCTTCTCCCTGAGGTTCTAACTGGTAAGACAATGTATTAACCGCGCTATGCAAGGCGGCGGCAATCGTTTCGCCGCTTTTTCTGGTATAATAGAAAAGCCCGGTATAGGTTTTCAGGATAATACCTGTTCCGTCGGGCGTCTGGGCAGCGCTAACAACTCCATTGTAGTTCAGGTCCGAATCAAATACCGCCATATTAGAGGATGTAGTACTCTGAGGGTAGGCCAGCCTGAATATTCTTGATTTTGCGTCTCTTTTAGTGATGATATAGATGTCTTTCGTAGCGGCATCCACCAGAAATGCTTCAGCATCATGAGCGCCATCGGGGTAAGTAAAAACTATTTTATCGAAAACAGTTACCGCATTGACTGCCCGGAGCGGTTCTTCAAATCTGTAGAATGTATAGTCGGAATACTTTGCGTCATTATCACCGATATCGCCAAGATAAAGGTAGTTTTTGCCGGCATCAGGCCCTGTGGACAGGGCGATATCTTCCCAGTCCCTGTTTACTGCTCCGGTAATAGGAATGGCTTTATCCACTGTGCCATTATGACCCAGAAGCCATACCTGTGGCAGATTTCCGCTGTCTTCCTCTACCCAGAGGAACCCTGCATTAGCTTTACTATCGGTTAATCCCGATCCCTCGTTGATCACTCCACCGGAAAGAGGATAAGCTACCGGCATTTTTTCAAAAATTATCCCAGTGCCGGGATCCGGAACAGAAGTAGATGATTTCTGGCAGCACACGATGAAAAGGACTGTTATAAAAACCAGCGGTCTCCTTTTTTGTATAAATTTCCAGGCAGGTAGCATCATGCAACAATATATTAATTAAACGCCAAACATTTTAGCGTTGAGCGGTAGCCGTTGATCTTTTGCCATTATAATGTTCAATTTTATTTAATACCCATAAGGATATGATCAGCCATATAGCCCCTGTTGCAAAACCGCCTAACACATCGGTAGTATAATGAACCCTGAAATATATCCTGCTAAAACCTACTAACAGTATACATACTGCCAGAGCTGTTATCGTTAACCCTTTCAGCGGTCGGCTGCGCATATTAATGGACGCTATATAGATCAGCAAACCGTAAAAAGTTAACGCCGACATGGAATGCCCACTGGGAAAACTATATCCTCCAATGCCCTGCAGCAAAGGATACAGGGGCCTGGGCCTTAGGAAATAGTATTTCAATAAAAGGTTCACCGCTACGGCTCCTAAAGCAATCACAGGAACAGCAACCACCCACCGCAAGCTCCTCCGGGGAAATAAAAAATACAAGGCCAGGACTATATTGGCTGGCATCAAAAATTCACGGGAACCCAGAAAGGTAAAAAATAACATAATTCGGGTATTCGTTTCCGTAATATGCGGGGCTATTCTATTAAATACATAAATATCCAACTGGTTGTTCTGAAGACTGAAAACAGAATAAACCAGATAAGAAAAACCAGTCAGCGATATCAGCAATAATATCACTACAAAAACAAGGTTAAGGGATAACGGCGCTAACCTTGCCGATATTTTTTGGCATTTTGCAGATAAGGAAGAAATATCAGGCTCTTTTCTTTCTGAAATATAAAACGGTATCGCCCTTTTTCAGGTGTTTATAGTAGGGTTTACGAAAAGCGATCTTTACAAAATCTTTAATCGATCTGAAACCTATATAGGTAAAAGGGATCTCAACATTTTCCAATCCGCATTTTTCTCCCATGGTAATAATAGATTTTGTGCGGTAACAATTGATATGTTCTAGCGGGGTAACTACCATGAGTGAATTTTTCGCCTTTCTTTTAGCGCCCCAATCCATCACTTTAAGTTTATTGGAAATATCGTTACCATTGGGTACGCTTATTTTTATAATTCCGTTGGGTTTTAAGGCCTGGCTCAGGTGCCGCATAGTCTCCAGCGGCGCTGGTATATGCTCGAACACCTGTTCTGTATTGATAAAATCAAATTGGTTATCCGGAACTTCGTCCCAACTGATCACTTTAATGCCACTTTTTTTTGCATATTCAATTCTCTCAACAGACAGTTCCATACCATATGAATCTATGCCAAATGCTTTTGCCATAAGGCACCATTTCCCCCATCCCATTCCAAAATCGAGGAACTTTGTTTCATAGGCATTCGTTTTAAAATAAGCCAGCAGGTTAATGATTTCCGCAGCAAATCTTTT
>JBDTVL010000213.1:0-5226 GCA_040007215.1 Flavitalea sp. | reverse complement strand
CAAAAACCTTTCGGCGAACCCTTTACCGTGATAGGCAATTTCCCCTATAATATCTCTACCGAGATCGTTTTTAAAATGCTCGAATGGAGAGATTCGGTCACCAGGATGATCGGTATGTTCCAAAGAGAAGTAGCTATGCGACTGGCGGCTAAAGAGGGTAATAAAGTATACGGCGTTACCAGCGTACTGGTGCAGGCATTTTTTAAGGTCGACTATTTATTCGAGGTAGATGAAGAGGCTTTTAATCCCCCTCCCAAAGTGAAAAGCGCAGTGATCAGGTTTACGCCGCTCGACAGTCCTGTAGTGATGAAAGACCAGCGATCTTTGTCCATATTGGTGAAAGCGGCTTTCGGACAACGTAGAAAGACCCTCAGGAATTCAGTAAAACCCTATTTCAAACCCGAAATATTAGCCGAAGAACTTTTCGGCAGACGCGCAGAACAACTGAGCGTGGAAGAATTCGGGCAACTAACTTTCAGAATGAATTAACCACATGAACGATAAAATAGCAGACAGCCCGGCCCCGAAAGCGCTTATTACTGCACGCGTACATGATTACCTGCCCGAACGTTTATCAGCAAAAGGATATGAAGTAATCTATGCGCCTGCTATCAGTTATACGTCCTTATTAAAGGATATAACGGATATCGAGGGGCTGATCGTGACCACCCGATTAAAAATCGACCGGGCGGTGATTGGAAATGCGCCGCGCTTAAAATGGATAGGCCGTCTGGGAAGCGGTATGGAACTGATCGATGTACCCTTTGCGGAAAGCAGGGGAATCACCTGCGTGAGCAGTCCTGAAGGCAACAGGAACGCCGTGGCTGAACATGAGCTGGGAATGCTGTTAAACCTGATGAACAGGCAGGGCAGCAGCATGGCGGAGATCAGGGAAGGTAAATGGATCAGGGATGCTAACCGGGGAATAGAACTGAAGGGGAGAACGGTTGGTATTATCGGCTTTGGGAATACAGGCTCTACATTCGCGGGTCTTTTATCTTCTTTCCACACACCGATCCTGGCCTGCGATAAATACTGCGTTGATTTTGGAGGAGGATATATCCAGGAAGCCAGTATGGAACAGATCTGCCGTTATGCGGAGGTAGTCAGCTTTCATGTGCCACTAACAAGCGAAACCTTGCACATGGCCAATGATGATTTTTTTGAAAGACTCGAAAAAAAGCCTTTTTTTCTGAATACCTCCAGGGGGAAGGTACATGACACGGCCGCCGTGATCAGGGCCCTGAAAAGCGGAAAAATTGCCGGAGCCGCGCTGGATGTGCTCGAAAATGAAAGGCTGGATACCTATTCGGAAACCGAAAACGAACAACTGCAATGGCTTCTTGCACAGGCTAATGTGATCATTACGCCCCATATTGCCGGGTACACGCACGAAGCTTTTTTGAATATGGCTAAAGTGGTACTGGAAAAACTGGGTATTTAATTTTTGAAGGGAAACCGCGCGATTCGAAAATAAAAAGCCCTACTTTTGCAGCCAACATACTGCAACGCTTCAGCTCTACTGAGGCGTTGTTCTTTTTGCCGCTTACAGTAGTAACGGCTTTTTTGCCAAACAAATAAGGAGGTGCATATGTCTGACATTATTTATGTTTCCAAGGAAACGCTTGAACATCTTAAAGAGGAATTACACAAGATGAAATCCGTGCTTCGTCCCGCAGCCGCAAGGGCTATTGGTGAAGCTCGCGAAAAAGGCGACCTTAAAGAAAATGCAGAATATGACGCTGCCAAAGAATACCAGGGTATACTCGAAGCACGGATCAAAAAACTGGAAGGCGACCTGGCCAATGCGCGTATCCTCGAGGCTGATAATGTGGATACCAGCAAGGTGTCTATTCTCACCAAAGTAACGCTCACCAACCTGAATACAAAAAAGCAGATCACCTATAAAATCGTTTCTGAAAAAGAAGCTGATCTTAAAGCGGGAAAGATTTCTATCACTTCTCCTATTGGTAAGGGCCTCATGGGAAAGATCAAGGGGGATGTGGCGGAAGTGCAGATCCCTGCCGGAACGGTGAAGTTCAAGATTGAAGATATTACCGTGTAAGGAATTTTTTATTGATCATTTTCTGATGACTATTTTCTCAAAAATCATACTCGGACAGATTCCTTCTTACAAGATCGCAGAGAATGAAAACTTCTTTGCCTTCCTCGATATTTTTCCATTGGTGAAAGGTCATGTACTGGTGGTTCCGAAAAGGGAAGTAGATAAGTTCTTCGATCTAGACGATAACTATCTCGCTGAAATGCTTGTATTCGCGAAGCCTGTCGCCAAAGGTATTGAAAAAGCATTTGATTGTAATCGTTGCGGTTTGTCGGTTGTAGGTCTTGAAGTGCCGCATGCGCACATGCATCTTATTCCTATCAACAACGCCGATGATCTCAATTTCAACCGGAAAAAATTAACGCTGTCACCTGAAGAATTTGCGGATATACAACAACGTATCCTTTCGGCGATGGATCATACCGGCTGATCATTTGCTTTTAATGCGCTGCGGATGGGCGCTGATAAAAGCTTTCCACCCAGCCTGTTTTGGCGATGCTGTTGCAGGAATACCGTTATCCTGGAAATGATGACATACCGCTACAGCGCAGGCATCGGAGGCATCGAAGCATTTCAGCACAGCCATATCTTTCAGCAGCAATATCTGTTGCAGCATTTTCCACACCTGTTCTTTATCGGCATTGCCATTACCGGTAACAGACTGTTTTATTTTTCTTGGCGAATACTCTGTTACTTTCAGTCCGGCGCCGATAGCCGCTGCAATAGCAACGCCCTGAGCTCTTCCCAGCTTCAGCATACTCTGCACATTTTTTCCGAAGAAAGGCGCTTCAATGGCAAATGAATCGGGTTTGAACCGTATGATCAGTTCATGCACTTTGCTGTAAATAAGTTCCAGTCGTTCATAGTTATCTTTTTTAGCGCTGATCTTTAATACATCCATATCGATCAGGCTTAACCGCGAGCCTTCGGCGGTGATAATGCAGTAGCCCATCACGAGGCTTCCGGGATCAATACCAAGAATTATTTTAGCAGGCTTTTGCAAACAGGAGGTATTCAGTTATTTTGTGCACATTATCTTGTTCGTACAAAGCAAAAATATTAAATTAATTCTCAATTACATTGCGGGCCCCCTGGTGTTTTGTATTTTGATCTATTCCATACATCACCAGTTACAGCAACAAAACGACTGGCAGCAATCGTTAAACAGGATTATTGGCGCTATCTCGGGCGCTTCAACGTTAAAGCTGATCGCAGTTTGCCTGCTGATGCTGGTGAACTGGGCACTGGAAGCGCGTAAATGGCAGATCGCTATTCAAACAATCAGCCCGGTTTCTTTTGTCACCGCATATAAATCGATCTTTTCGGGCGCCACCATGGCGTTCTTTACGCCGAACCGCACCGGCGAATACATTGGCAGAATGCTGCATATTGATGAAGAAAGCCGGGTTCGCTCTATCGGTATCACCATTCTTTGCAGTATTGCGCAGCTCACCATAACCCTGGTTTGCGGTATTATTGGATTATTATTTTTACGGCAATTTATTGTTAACGGAGGGCAGCATGGGCCAGCAGTGATATTATTACTGGATATCCTTGTATTCGCTATAATACCAGGCACGATAATTTTAACAATATTTTACTTTCGCTTATCGTGGCTCGTAAGATGGATGAAAAAGATGCCAAAGGTGGAAAAGTATATAACTTACATCCGGGGTTTAGATAGTGTTAACGCAACTTTACTGCTGCGGATATTGTCTTTATCGTTAATAAGATACCTGGTGTTCGTAGTGCAGTATTATTTCCTGTTCCAGGTTTTTGAGGTGGAAATAAACTGGTGGCAGAGTTTTTGGTCAGTAAGCGTATTATTCCTGGCGCTGGCTATAATTCCCACCATCGCGGCGCTTACAGAACTGGGTATCCGTTGGAAAGCAAGTTTAGAGATTCTAACGCTTTTTAGTGGAAATGTGGCGGGAATATTGGCTACCTCACTGGCGATCTGGATCATTAACCTGGTGGTACCGGCGCTGATAGGGTGTGTGCTGATACTGGGACTTAGAATTTTTCGTAAATAAAGCAGCGGAATGCGTGCAGAAGGAGTTTATGGAACAGGATGGAATAAATTATAAATACTACCGATCGAATACATGAAACTTTTAAGAATCCTGACTTTAGCGCTACTAACGGTTATCAGCTTCCCCCTGCAGGCTGGTAACGACTTCTGCGAGATCCGTAATACTTCTTTTAATGCCAATGAATTCATTTCTTTTAAGGTGTTTTATACCGTAGCCGGTTTATACGTTGGCGCAGGAGAAGCTTCTTTTACTTCTCTTCCCGAAATGCTGAATAACAGACCCGTATTTCATGTGGTGGGAGAAGGTAAAACATTCGGCTTCTATGATAATTTCTTTAAGGTGCGCGACAGGTACGAAACCTTTATAGACACCGTAACCCTTCAGCCATATAAATTCATCCGTAATATCTATGAAGGCGGTTACAAGAAATTTGAGAATGTGAACTTCAACAAGGTCACCAATACTGCAGTAACCAACGACGGCGTTTTTAAAGTGCCTTCCTGTATCCAGGATGTATTGAGTTCTATCTATTACGCCAGGAATATTGATTTTGACAAATACAAAGCAGGCGATAAAATTCCTTTTTCTTTATTTCTCGATAAAGAAGTGTTCAATATGTACATCCGTTATGTAGGAAAGGAAACGGTGAAAACAAAATACGGTAAATTTAAAACTATCAAATTCCGTCCCTTGCTTTTGAAGGGAACCATCTTTGAGGGCGGAGAGAAAATGACCGTGTGGATCAGCGATGATAAGAACCATATTCCTGTTCGAATAGAAAGCCCTATAAGCGTGGGTAGTATTAAAGTGGATATGATGACCTACCGTAATCTTCGACATCCGTTGAGTTCCCTGGTCAGCGTGAGATAGCTTTTGTTTTTATCAAAGTTCATCAAGCCGGAACATTCTTCCTGCTCTTATTCCTTTTTCTGTCAACTGAACCTCGCAGCATTCGCTCACCGGATCGTGCTCGAAAAAAAGAACATAGTTATTGTCGGCGGCTTCGTGCAAAAAGGATTTTTTTTCCTGCAAAGTAACCAGCGGAAACATATCATAAGCCATCACATAAGGTAAGGGCAAATGGCCAGTGGATGGCAGCAGGTCGGCCATGAAAACGATCGTTCTGTTTTT
>JBDTVL010000212.1:0-5234 GCA_040007215.1 Flavitalea sp. | reverse complement strand
ACACTGGGTTAACAGAAGAGGAAATAATAATACCCATTGCCAAAAGGATAAAAGAATAGTCCTTCCGAACCCGGAGGCGCTGTAGCGGCTATTGTATTTATCTCGTTGTAGGAAATATCACGGAAGAAATTTTTCTTCATCCAGCTATAGAGAATACCTGTGCCGTTGATACAAAGCAGCGTTCCATATCGGGGGGCTGCAACCGAATTATTAACATGCACAAAAGTATTCACCCGCGATGCGGGATCGTATTCTACTTTATCGGTAATGCCATATACCACGCCCGAAGTGCCTGCTGTAGCGGCTATTTCGCCGGGGTGCAGAACATTTAATGAGAAAGCGTTATTGGGCTGATCGCCGGCGCGGTAAGCCACGGGCGTTCCGGCTTTAAGTCCCAGCGCTTCCGCGGCGGCGCTGGTCAGCGTTCCCTGAACGCCGAAAGTATCCACCAACGGGCACAGCAGGGATGGATCAATACCATAGTGTTGCAGCAGTTCCACCGCAGGCGCCTCCCTGGCAAAATTCCACAATATACCTTCCGACAAACCAGAGATGGTGGTAGCCGGCGCGCCGGTCAGTTTCATGGCGATATAATCGCCGGGAAGCATCACCTTATAGATCTTTTTATAAATATCAGGTTCATTATCCTTTACCCATTTCAGTTTAGAAGCGGTAAAATTTCCGGGCGAATTCAGGAAATTGGCCAGGCAGAATTCTTTTCCCATCGCTTCGAATGCGCTGGCCCCGATATCCACTGCGCGGCTATCGCACCAGATGATCGCGTCTCTTAAAGGACGCTGATCTTTATCAACGCATACAAGTCCATGCATCTGGTAAGAGATACCAATGGCCGCCACTTCATCGCTTTTAAAGGCAATCTGCCTGCGAAGCAGCGCCAGCGCATTCCTGAACTCAGTCCACCATAACTCAGGATCCTGTTCGGCAAATCCCGGGCGGACAGAGCGCATAGGCATTTCTGATGAAGGAGAAAAAGCGGAGGCTACCGGTTTACCGCTGGCTATATCCAGCAAAGCCGTTTTAACAGAAGAGGAACCGACATCTATGCCAAGCAAATACTTATTAGTCATATCAGGTAAAACAGGTTTTAAGTTATTCAAATCATTGATCAGGTCACCTGTTTTGGTCGGACAATTTAGTAAAAAAAGCTATCCTGTTGTCATCAATCTTCTATTCGTACCTTTAAAATTATAGTTGAAAATGTACGAAAACAAAACACAGAAACTGGCGCCTGTAAAGGTGTATTACAAACGAATTGTCCGTAACCTGCTGATTGCTTCCTGTCTGCTGGCGGTTTGTCTCTTAATTGGCGTTGCGGGATATCATTATTTTGCCGGGCAGAAATGGATAGATGCTCTTCATAATGCATCGATGATCCTTAGCGGAATGGGACCAGTTTTCAATGATTCCGAAAGCCTGCCTGTACAGGGAAAAATATTTTCTTCCGCTTATGCGCTGTTCAGCGGCGTAGCTTTTATTACTAATATCGGGTTTATTCTTGCGCCGGCGGTACACCGCTTGCTGCACAAAATACATGTTCAAGAAAGCTGACGTGAAGAACGCTCTGAAAAATACGGCTCTTGTAAGGTCGCTGGCCGCCGAACTAGGCTTTGATCATTGCGGCATCGCCAAGGCGAGACAGTTGGATGAAGATGCCAGGCGATTAGAGAACTGGCTGAATAAAGGAATGCAGGGCACGATGAGTTATATGGAAAATCATTTTGAACTGCGCATTGACCCTTCAAAGCTGGTGCCAGGGGCCAGGTCGGTGATTACGTTGTTGCTTAATTATTTTCCATCGGAAGCGCAGGAACAGAAGTCGATGAAAATTGCCCGGTATGCTTATGGCGACGATTATCATGAGGTGATCAGGCAGAAACTCAATATCATGCTGGACAGGATGAGAGAAAGCATAGGAGAAGTGCAGGGAAGAGGTTTTGTTGATTCCGCCCCCGTGCTGGAACGAAGCTGGGCAAGGGAAAGCGGATCGGGATGGATAGGTAAGAATGCCAACCTGATAACAAAAAATGGGGGAAGTTATTTCTTCATTGCCACGCTGATCACCGATCTGGAACTGGAATATGACGATCCTTTTGTAAAAGACTATTGCGGAACCTGCACAAAATGCATCGATGCCTGCCCTACCGATGCGATACGCGAAAATAAAGTGGTGGATGGCGCCCGCTGCATTTCTTATTTTACCATTGAGCTGAAAGAAATGATAATTCCCGAAGAGATGCAGGACAGATTTGACGACTGGATGTTTGGCTGCGATATCTGCCAGGATGTTTGTCCCTGGAATCGTTTTTCCACCCCCACTAAAGAACCTGGGTTTACGCCTATTCCGGAAATATTACATTTCAGCGCCGATGACTGGGAAGGGCTTACAGAAGATGCCTTCAAAAAAATATTCCGCCATTCGCCGCTAAAAAGATCTAAGTATACAGGCATACGAAGAAACCTGAGTTTTCTGAAACCTGCTAATAAAGAAAAGGAATAATATTTTATTGTACACTTAAATTACAGATGATATCATAACGCTCAATGATAGCTGCAAACCATTATCATACCTTTCGGTATATTTGCATGTTACCTTCTCAAAAACATTTTAAGATCCAGTCCTGCATAGACAAGGCGTTTGGCGCCAGATACATCTTTCTGCAGCAGCGGGGATATATTATAGCGGAATGCAGGGCCCAGCCATAGCGGCGCTGAATGCCTGTTAAACAGAACCACTGAAATACCTGAAGACACATCGAACTGCGTTTTATTAATGAGATCATTATTACTGTAGTATACGCCTGTGGCGCCATCGAAATGAAGGCTGTTGGAAGATATCAGTTTCGATAAAGCCATACCGGCATTAAGGTAAACAGGAAGTTTATCGCCTCGGTTGAGTTGAAGATGCGCGCTAACAGGAAGATAAATAAAATGATACCGGTTTTTATACTCCTGCACCTG
Source organism: Flavitalea sp. (assembly GCA_040007215.1). GTDB lineage: Bacteria > Bacteroidota > Bacteroidia > Chitinophagales > Chitinophagaceae > Flavitalea. Next base: position 2,255 of record JBDTVL010000212.1, on the reverse strand, counting down.
CGCATTAAGATAATACGTTTCCACACGCAGGTAACCGGCGGGTCCGTTATTCACTACCTGGCTGGCATCTATCTTATTGCCTACTTCAGTCCTGGCATTATATTGTACATAGGATAAACCCGCTGATACCGCCAGACGCTTAGACAATGTTCTCTTCAGGGCTACGCCCAGCGAATAAGACAGGGAAGGCTTTATAATCGCGGGGGTGTATAAGGCCAGCGTAGGTCCGGGAATAAGCTGTGAATTAGAAACAGTATTAGAGGCCATAGCCACATCTTCCACCATCGACTTGGTGAGGCTAAGCCCGCTGCCTTCATTAATATAAGAGATGCCCACTCCGCCGGTGATACCATATTCCCAGGCCTTGGCGGAATGTTTGCTTTTGGGGGCCGGAGCCTTATTTATCCCTGCTACAGGAGTATTATCATTTTTAGCGGCATCTGCCAGGATGCCGAGCATAGGAATCGAGGGCAAGCCGGTATTGTTTTGTGTAGGAATTTGGCGGTAAACGGGAGAGTAAGGATGCAATTGCGCATACACTTCATCGTTATTATCAGTTATGCCGGCGGGAAACCTTGCAGCCGGAAAATGAGCGGTGTTTTCCGGGGATGAAAGCGCGGGCTTATTTTCTTTTACAGTTAGCTGTTCCTTCCCTTTTACTGATGGTTTTACCGGGTAAGCATTTTTGTGTTTCAGGGAATAAGCAGTTTTCTTTTTGGTTAGCTCTTTTTCATTTTCTTTACCGTTGCCTGAAGGAATACTAAACTCATTTTCCTTTTCCACTGCCGGAAAATCTTCGCCGGCATAATTTTTTTCTATTGCTGAAGAAATATTTTTCTTCGTCTTTAACAGATTTTCTTTCCTGCCCGGATTATTTCCCGGAATAGATAAGGCTTTTCCCTTTAAGGGGAAACTGGTTTCAGGAGCAACCAGCTCCTGCTGCACCAACTTTTCTTCTTCTTTTATTGTCTTATTCTCTTTTCCTGCTTCGGGCTGAGTAGTATTTTTATTAAAATTATTTTTTTCTTTAAGGGCTATAGTAGTAACCGGATGATTATTAAAGGACACATACCAGGAATAAGTGGCGCCGGCAAGCAGCAGCAGTCCTGCAGCCAGCCACAAGGGAACGCCACGGCGTTTCTTGCCGCGTAGCTCCTGCTCAATACCCTGCCATGCCCCCGGCGAGGGCTGCATTTTTAATTCATCCAGTTTTTGCTGAACCTGTTTCTCAAACTTATTGTCTGACATACGATTCTGTTTTATGTTCCTCTGAGCGTTTTTCCAGCCAGGCGATCAGTAATCCCCTGGCTCTTGCATATTGCGACCTTGATGTTCCTTCATTAATGCCCAGCATATTCCCTATTTCCACATGCGTGTATCCTTCAACGGCATGTAAGTTGAATATGGTCTGGTAACCGGTAGGCAATTGCCGGATGAGGTCGGCAAGATCTTTAGCGCTCATCATCACTTCAGGGTTATCGTCTGAAACCGGGTGCATTCCATTATCCAGAAAAGAAAGATCCGACTGGTAATGCCGGTTCTTTTTAAGATAGTTAAGGGCAGTATTCACCATGATCCTCCTTATCCATCCACCCAGTTCTCCCTGGAACCTGAACTGTTCAATATTGCGGAAAACCTTTATAAATCCTTCCTGCAATACATCCTCGGCGTCCATAGAAGATTTGGTATAACGATAGCAAATAGCCAGCATGCTCTCCGAAAAACGATCGTAAAGCTCCCGCTGGGCCTCTGGTCTGCCCCTGATGCAATCTTTTACCAACCTCTGATTATCCATAAGGATATTCTTTTGCTATGTTATCCATGAGGACAATAGACTTTGTTTGACAATTTCCTGTATCCATACGTTGCACACCCCCTATTTTTTTATCAAAACCCGGCATCCCTTACCTTTGGACGGTATGAGTATTCCGCTATCCGAAAGGGATAAAAAAGTAATATGGCACCCCTATACGCCGCAAAAATATGCTCCCGATCCCATACCTATTGTTAAAGGAGAGGGCGTTTACCTGGTTGATGAGCGGGGACGGCGGTATATCGATGCCATCAGTAGCTGGTGGGTAACCATTCATGGTCATGCCCACCCCTATATTGCCGAAGCTATCTACCGGCAGGCAAGCGCGCTGGAGCAGGTTATCTTTGCCGGTTTCACGCACCTTCCTGCTATCGAACTGGCCGAACGACTGTTACCCCTTCTTCCCGGAAACTGCTCAAAAGTATTTTATTCAGACAACGGA
>JBDTVL010000211.1:0-5239 GCA_040007215.1 Flavitalea sp. | reverse complement strand
GGATTAAAGAAATCGAGGCTGATGAGATCCGTGAACGGATTTGGATAGATAGCCAGTTTCGTTTCGTTAACCAGCAATGAATCCTGAAGATCCAATGTTGCGGTATTCACCACCGTTCCACCCTGCGAATCGCCATATTCTTCAATAACAATACCGGCATTGAATCCATAATCGGCGGTAGACGTAGTTGAGAAGTTCAATACCACCTGCCCGCTGGTATTTGGAACCACATCTCCTATATAAACGATCTTGGAGCTGTTCATCCAGGAGTTGAGGTATACGGTTCTTGCATTAATGGAATAGGCGCAGGTATAATTACCCTTGAACCATCCTGCGGTACTGGAACTTCCCAGGAAGCCGAAGCGGTACCGCTTGGTCTGGTTCAAACCCGATATCCTGAAAGTACTCAACTGCAGTTTATCGAGCCAGTAGTCGGACTGTTGTACCAGGTCGGGGGCTATGCCTGAGTTGTTACCTGTTTTCACTCCTGCTGTAAACTCGCCATTAAATACCTGTTCCAGCTTTATACTGAACGCGGTAGCTGTTCCGGCCTGGTTCTTCAGCCCATTGATGGTAAAGGCGGAAAGAGGCGATGCCGCGAGGTTATTCCAGGGAGTGGCGGCATTAGGCACTGTGGTATTAAAGTTTACATACACGATAGCGGAAGGCGTGATGGTTTTAGCGCGATTGCTGTAACCGGAATACACGCTTCCGCTTTTTGCCCTTATGCGGTAAAAATATTTTGTGTTGGCCGCCAGCCCGGTATTTTTATAGGAAGTGGTATTGGCCGGTAGAGAGATAGTGGTAACGCCAGCGGTAAACAAAGAATCGGTTGCCCTTACCAGTTCGTATCCCCCGGCGGCGCTTTCATTATTGGTGCGATCGGACCAGCTAAGGTTAACGCTGGTTCTGTCTACCGGCTCTACGTAAAGGTTGGCAGGGTTAAGCATGGTGATGGAAGAAGCATATTCTTCTATCGCCAGCGCATTCAGGTAACTGACTGCACTGGTACCCGTACGGGTGACCGTAACCAGTATCTGGCCGCTAGCATCAGGAATAAGATTGTTGAGATTGGCCGACTGGTTGGTGTTATAGCGGGCATTCATAACCGCTTTTTGTGATCCGTTGGCAAATTCTGTAGTAGCGACCAGTCCTTCATTCTGACTTCCTACAAACATGAGGTTATATCTTTTAGCGGAGCTGAGTCCGCCGATTCTGATCTGTCTTGCCGTTCCATTATCCGCAATGCCGCTTTGCAGTACCGCATCTGGGAAGATGCCGCTGTTATTACCGGTGATATGACCCAGGTCGGTAAGCGTTGACCACCCGGTGACCATTGTTACCGAGAAAGTAGTGGCCACATTACTCTCATCCTTAAGCGCGGAAAGCACATTACCTGCGCTCCTTAATCCAAGCCAGTTATTCCAGGGAACGGGAGCGGTTTTACCGGCGCTTCCAAAGTTCACATAAGCGCTGCGGGTATTTTTATCGGACACCATCACGGTGATGGTTTGCGTGGAAAACATGCCTTTATTATCGGTAGCGACCACCTGTATATCTTTCCATCCCACATTATCTATTGTTGGATTAGCGATAATGCGGTAACTGGTAGCGCTCAGTTTCTGTAAGGTGATGAAGCCGGGTTTGTAGGGAATGGTCACGGTGACTACATCGCCAGCGGCATCTGTTACGGTAAAATCTTTGGAAACAGAAGCGTCGCTCTTCACAAATATATTAACGAGAGAAGCGATCACAGGCGCTTTGTTGCCATTGTTCGGACTTGATTCATTGCTTTTAGCGGCGGCGCCTGTTGCATTTACCGATCGCACTACATAATAATAGGTGGTATTTGCAGCCAGTGTATTATCGGTGTAGGTAAGAATATTCGCAGCGGTGATCGTGAGCAAGACGTAAGGGCCTCCTGCTGTTGTTGATCGGTAAACTTCATTGCCTGTTTCATTAGCATTCTGACTCCAGTTCAATCGCGCGGATGTAGCGGAGAGCGTGGTAGTGGTGAGGTTAGTTACCGGATCTGGTTTAGGCGTTCCGTTGGCATTGATCACGGTGAAGTTCGGAGAGAAGTTAGCGCCGCATCCGAACTGTTCGGTGTAGCGCGCTTTGTACACGCCAATGGGTGCATTATAGATCTGGGCAGATCCTACTTTTACATTGTCGCTTACCCTGTACCATTCATAACTGGTAAATCCTGCTGGTAATTGTAAGGGTACTGTAGTACTGCCATCCAGGGCCGGAAGTACTTTGCTTTTAATACCGGAAACGGTGATAGGCGGCGTGATGGTAGTCGATTTTGTTTTAATTACTGCTGGCTTCAGGGACCAGTCGGACCATGCCGAAGAAGCTGTTCTTTTAAAGCGGGCGCGATAGGTTCCAAAGGATTTTACCGAGATCTCATTACCGGTAAAGGAAATTACAGACGCTGCATTGACGATGGTATTAACGCCATTGGTGCGTGTGGCGATGGTAACATTATCTTTCTGCCATTCGTAGGCATAAAAGCCAGGTGTGAGGCCCAGTTTAGCGTTGATAGCCTCGGAAGGGCAGAATTCGTTATGCTGAAAGAATACCAGTGGATTAGCCTTATGCACTTCGTTCATACCCTCTACAAAACCGGGTTCTCTCCAATGCGGGTACCAGATCGAATGGCCGAGATCTGGAAATATGGTGTACTTTATATCTGCGCCGATCTCCTTCATCCTGTTCAGCGAATATTGCGCCTGCGCGGGAGAAGGATCCGGATCTTTTCCGCCTGTGGCGAACCAGATAGGTATATGCACAAAAGCATTCCTGTTGGTGGTAGAGCCTGCGGCGGATGAAGGCATTATTTTAGCCACACGCTGGGGATAGGCATCAGCCATTCGCCACGCGCCATAACCGCCGCCGGAAAGACCGGTGATCAGCAAGCGGTCATTATCTGCCCGGACATATTTAGCCATGGAGTCGATCATGGCCAGGATCGCCGTGAAATTCACGGAAGCTGCGGTACCCCATGCGCCCCAGCATCCGTCGGTAGCTACCAGTTGGGGGTATAACAGAAATCCATCAAACTCGCCACTGTTAACGCGCTGAAGAAAAAGACTTCCTCCCAGCCATACCTGCTTTTCATTATTATAGATGCCTCCATTGGTAGGGCATCCCACCTCGCCTCCGCCATGGAGGAACAACATGACCGGAAATTTTTTAGTGGGGTTGGAGGAATAGGTTTTGGGGAATTTCATACGAAAGGCCATTTTGCCCCCCGCTGCATTGATAAAATATTGTTTATAGGAAGAAGCGTCGTAAGTATCTGTACCTGTACTTATGCCATTTGTTGGGGTGCTCACCCATTTCTGTAATCCTGCCTTAGCGGGGTTGGGGTTCTGCGTGGTGCCCAGCCCTTTGGTTTTATCATAACGCACAATCGCATCTGCTGGATTAAACACATTCTGGGAGAATGAAGTAAATGCAGCTACCATCAAAAGGCAGGAAGCAAGTAAAAATTTTTTCATAATACAAAGTCGAATTAAAATCAATGGTCAATAATCAGCATATCATTGCTACCATGACATGCGTCTTTACACAGGTATGACTAATCAGAGATTTTTACTACGTATATCGGAGACAGATGGTTGGTTTATCGGAGAATTATTGAGGCAAAAGCGATATGATCAAAGGGACAAACGAGAAGCACTCATCAAATATAGGATTTTTTATCTCCCAGCCTATAACCCAAAGGAATAATTATCTGAATATTTCAGTTGAACAGGCGGGAATGGAAAAGGGCAAAAAAAAACCGCCTGGGGGGCAGTCTTTTTAAGTATTTATTCTCAGAAAAGTCAATGGCAATCCACTTTTTCAGCGTTCTGCCTGGCTGAAGCCTATATTTCCCTGATCCAGATATTGCGGAAACTGGTAGAATTGTTATGATCCTGTAAACGGATAGGTCCTTTTTCATGAGGCGTGAGTTCCGGTAACCCAACATAAGGAGTTGTTCCCCTGATAGCCGTATGATTCTGCACCAATATGCCATTCTGCAGTACGGTAACGTAAGGCGGGATCACCATCATACCATCCTTATTATATTTCGGCGCGGTAAATACCACATCATAGGTTTGCCAGGTTCCGGGAGGAAGACAGGCATTCACCATGGGCATGGATTGTTTATAGATAGAACCGGCCTGACCGTTGGAATAAGTAAGGTTATTATAGCTATCCAGTACCTGGAGTTCGTAAAGGCCCTGTAAAAAAATACCGCTGTTACCGCGGCCCTGCCCTGAACCGCTCACTTTAGCGGGCGGGCGAAATTCTATATGCAACTGGAAATCGTCGAATTCCTTTTTAGTGCGTATATCGCCTGAGCGCGGCTTTACGGTAATAATACCATCTTCCACCAGCCAGGGGGCCGTTGTATTATCCATTTTTGCCGAGGTCCATTGATCCAGGTTAGCGCCATCAAATAATACAATGGCATCAGAGGGAGGCTTGTTCACTTTAGCGTCGGGCGACAGCGCTCCGGGGGTAACCACGCGGGGAACCGGATCCCATATTTCAGTCGATTCAGGCGTTTGTTTACTGCTATCTAACTGGGCTATTCCTGCCAGCGATAAACCTGCTGCAAACAGGAATAAAAAACTTTTTTTGATCACTATTGTCGCTATTTATGTTTAAAAAAATGTTGGTGCAAAATACTACAAGCTGGTCAGATTTTATCTATTTTCAAATACCCGATCTGCAGGGTATCTTCTTCAGGTGAATCATGCGGGCTGATCCTGAGGGCATATTTCTCTTTTATACCCGGGCTCAGTATATCTTCTACATTATAGACCTCATCAACATCAACGCCGTATTTGTCATCGACATGAGATTCGGCGTTTTTAAACCCGTTATGTTTATAGAAGGCTGTTTTTTTAGCCTGCTGAATGGCGGCGCCCATATTGCCGCAAACGGTCAGCATTTTATAATGGTATTCTTCAAATTCCCCGGTTTTATAACCGCCGAGGTTCAGGAAGAAAAGATGGTTCAGTTCTTCCTGCCTGTTCTCTTCGGCCAGGGCGCGCGCCGTTACCTGGATGAAATGATTATCCACCATGCTGACCTGCCGCCAGGAGTCGATATGAATTTGGCCATTGGCCTCCGGCCAGAAGCTGATCATTTCAGGAACCAGGTCGCGGAGGTTTTCGCCTATGCCGAAAAATAGATCATGCTGTTCGGTATGACGTCCGGGCGGGGTACACCCCAGTAG
>JBDTVL010000210.1:0-5245 GCA_040007215.1 Flavitalea sp. | reverse complement strand
ACCCAATTATTTCGCCCCTGTTCACCCGTTCGCCCACTTTCACTTTCACTTTGAACATATGTCCATACACCGTTTCATATCCATAACCATGGGTGATCACCACATGGTTGCCATAGCCGTTGCCGGTATTTCCGGCCACTTTAGCTACGCCATTGGCAGTGGCATAAATTGGCGTTCCCTGGGGGGCGGTAAAATCGAGGCCCGCATGAAACCTGGGCGTTTTATAAATAGGATCGATACGATACCCAAAGCCGGAAGCCACTCTTTTCAGGTCGGAGTTGCTGACTGGCTGGATAGCGGGCGTGCACGCCAGCAGTTGCGCCTTATTTTTAATAAACTCGTTGATCTGGTTATACGATCTGTCCTGGAAATTCATCCTCCGCTGCAGGTTATCGAGCGTTTTAATGATAGAGTTCTCCATTTCAAAGTTCGAAAGACTCATCACCAGCTTGATCTCTTTCTGCTGTTCCAGTTCTTTCAGGCGGGCGCTGTCGGGAATGGGTTTTGCTTCGAAGATGGTTCTGTAAACCTCGTTATCCCTGTCTTCCAGCTCAATCATCTGTTGCTGTAGCTTTTTGGTGCGGTCTTCCAGGATCAGGAAATTTTCTTTTAATCCCTCATTCTGCTGACTGAGCCTTTTTTCATTAGCCGATGGGAAATAACGGTAAGCGGCAGAAACAATAATGATAGCGGTAACAATAGCGGCCGACAGAAACCCAAGTACGCGCAGTAACTTCACCCGAAGAGGCGTTTCCAGCTTTTCATACCGGAGGGAATTGGTATTATAGAAATACTTTATTTTTTTCATGGATGAATTACCTGGCTGACTTTCATTAGGTACATAATCCTTAATACCAGCGCATTACGGCATGAAAATAGCTTTTATTTGCTGGTATGCCAGGGAATACAGTGGCATGGTTTCCGTACTTTAGCGCCAATTTTAAGATAGCCAAAGTAAACAATTTATTTTTATACGCATAATCACCCGTAACAATTGTTCTGTTTATGATGAAGAGCGCAGTCATTCGTCAGCAATTTCTTGATTATTTCCGGTCGAAACAACATACGATCGTTCCTTCGGCCCCTATTGTGGTCAAGAACGATCCTACGCTTTTGTTCACCAATGCGGGCATGAACCAGTTCAAGGATTTTTTTCTCGGTAATAAAGTCCCTCCGCATCTGCGCGTAGCCGACACCCAGAAATGTCTCCGCGTAAGCGGAAAACATAATGACCTGGAAGAAGTGGGGGTAGATACCTATCACCATACCATGTTCGAAATGCTGGGCAACTGGAGCTTTGGCGATTACTTTAAACAAGAAGCCATTGCCTGGAGCTGGGAACTGCTAACTGGAATATATCAACTGGATAAAGATCGCATATACGTAACCGTTTTTGAGGGAGATGAAAAGGAAAAACTTCCCTTTGATGAAGAAGCCTGGCATGAATGGAAAAAATGGATCGCTGAAGACCGGATACTGAAAGGCAATAAAAAAGATAATTTCTGGGAGATGGGCGATACCGGTCCCTGCGGCCCCTGCTCTGAAATACATATCGACTGCCGTACAGACGCAGAACGAAATAAAACTGATGGCGCCAGCCTGGTTAATGCCGATCACCCCCAGGTGATCGAGATATGGAACAATGTGTTTATGCAGTTTAACCGCCAGAAAGATGGTTCACTGCAACCGCTTCCTGCCCGGCATGTGGATACGGGCATGGGCTTTGAACGGCTGGTTCGTGTTATCCAGAACAAACAAAGTAATTACGACACCGATATATTTACCGGAACACTGGAAGCGATAGAAAATATCACCGGTAAAAAATATACCGCCGGTGACGATAAGCAAAGTATCGCCTTCCGGGTGCTCGCCGATCATATCCGCGCCATTGCCTTTACCATCGCCGATGGACAGTTACCTTCCAATACCGGCGCGGGTTATGTGATACGCCGAATTCTTCGCCGGGCAGTTCGCTACTATTACAGTTATCTCGATTATAAAAATCCGCTGTTGCACCAACTGGCGCCTATTCTCGCGTTGCAGTTTGAAGAGGTCTTCCCTGAGCTGCAGGCGCAGATCGCTTTTGTAACCAGGGTAATAAAAGAAGAAGAAAGTAATTTCCTTAAAACAGTAGCCGGCGGACTCATCCGTTTCGACAGCCTCGCCGATACCGTAGAAAAAATTAAGGAAGAAAGCGATTTCCTCATCAGCGGCACAGAAGCTTTTAACCTCTTCGATACTTTTGGTTTTCCAATTGATCTTACCCAGCTTGTTGCCCTCGAAAGAGGATGGAAAGTAGATATGGAAGGCTTTCATCATAAACTGGAAGAACAGAAAAAACGCTCCCGCGATGCGGCGGTTGTAGATACCGAAGACTGGCTGACAGTGAACGCTTCCGCCAAAACTGAATTTGTTGGATACAACGACCTGTTTGTAGAAACCCAACTGGTAAAATACCGTAAAGTAAAAACAAAGGGAAAAGAACAATACCAGCTGGTACTGGAAACCACTCCCTTTTATGCAGAAAGCGGAGGACAAGTGGGCGACAGAGGAACGCTGATCTTCAACAGGAAAGGCGCTGAAAAAAATTCTTCAGGCAACGAGGAAATCATCAGCGTCATTGATACCAAAAAAGAAAATGACCTGATCATTCATGTTACAGAATCCCTTCCGTCTTTTCTGATTGAAAATAATCGCTCCGCTGATTCACTGTCTGAGGAACGCATTATAGTAACCGCTGCGGTAAACCTTGAACATCGTTTAAATACCAGCTACAACCATACCGCCACGCACCTGATGCATGCAGCATTAAGAAAAGTATTAGGTACGCATGTGGTGCAGCGCGGATCGATGGTTTCACCGGAAGCGCTGCGTTTCGACTTCTCTCATTTTTCGAAGATGACTGACGACGAGATCAGGCAGGTGGAAGTGATCGTGAATGAAAAGATCCGTCAGAATATTCCTGTAGTTATTAAAGAAATGCCTAAGGAAGATGGTTTGAAACTGGGAGCCATGGCTCTTTTTGGAGAAAAATATGGAAACACGGTAAGGGTGGTGATCATCGATCCGGATTATTCCATCGAACTCTGCGGCGGCACGCATGTGGCGCATACCGGTATGATCGGCGTATTTACCATTGTTGCAGAAACTGCTGTAGCGGCAGGTATTCGTCGTATTGAAGCGGTAACCGGTCCTGCCGCTATTCAATATTTCACGGAAAGGCTGGGTCAGTATAAGTACATTAACGAGCTGCTGAAAACCAATGATCCTTTAAAAACAATTGAGAAACTGCTGGAAGATAAACATACGCTGGAAAAAAGGATCGAGAGCCTGGAAGCGCGGCAGTTGGTGCAGGTAAGAAATGAACTGCTGCAAAAAGACGAGATCATCAACGGCGTAACGTTTGTTGGCGATATTGTAGAAGTAGGGAGCGCTGATGCGCTGAAAAAACTCTGCTATGATTTGAAAAGTAAACTGCACGATTATGTGGCGGTGGTATGCGCCAATATCGGCGGCAAACCCTTTGTGGCTATTGGTATTTCAGATACCGTGGTCGCTGCGCGGAACCTTGATGCCGGAAAAATAATCAAAGACCATATCGCACCCCTCATTAAAGGCGGTGGCGGCGGCCAGAAAAACCTGGCTACTGCTGGCGGAACTGATGCTACTAACCTGGTAAAAGTTATTGAAGCGGTTAAGGGGTTATTGTAAAAGGAGGCTGTTGTTGCACTTCCTTTTATATTCAAACCACACAAACTATCGGGCAGGGAACAAATAAATTCATTATTCCCGATCTTATTCCCTACCTGATATAGCATACGACTGGCCCTTATTTTCAACTTCAAAAATCTCTTTATAAGCTGGTTCTTGCTAATGACAGGATTATTTTCTAACCGGGTCTTATAGCAGGACGAGATAATACGCACTCACCGGATTTAACATTTCCGAAAAGTTTCGTATATCAGATATTTTCCTATATTTGATATACGAAGGTTGCCGTAGGTGTCGACGCGGGGTAATTGCGGCATTGCTTCGTGATCATTTCCTAACTACAAACATCATCATCATGAAAAAATACCTGATTGCATCAGCAACGGCATTACTGCTACTCGGCGCCGCCCGGGTAAATGCCCAATCTGCCGCTACTATTGACCCCAATAAAACAGACGATCGCTCGCCAGCAGATATCAATAAAAAACTGGGCGAATACGATGAAATAATTATCAAAAGAAAAGACCCCAGCAAAACCGCTAAAGTAACTATTGAGATCAGCAATGACCAGGTACTGGTGAATGGCAAACCGATCGCCGAGTTTAATGATGAGGCCCTGGCTGTCATTAAACGCAACGCCAACATGATCCAGTTGCAAACCCATCTGCGCGATTTCAGGGCGGAGGGAGGAGCATTCCTGGGTGTGGTCACCGAAAAAGCGACCGTTGGCGTGAAGGTCAAATCCGTAGCGGAAAACAGCGCGGCAGAAGAAGCCGGGTTGAAAGAAGAAGATGTTATTATCAAAGTGAACGAAACAACTATCAGTGAACCAGCCGACCTGGTGAAAACCATTGGCCGATTCAAACCCGGGGAAAAAATTACCATCACCTATAAGAGAAATGACAAAGAAAAGAAAGCAGGTGCCGTTCTGGGCCGAAGAAATAGGACGATGACGCTTCGTCCACCCTTTTCTCCTGACGCTGACCCCGCAAGGCCTATGCCCCCCATGCCACCTATGACCTTTGGGTTTGATGGCGACCAGCTGGAAGGGATGTTTCCCATGGCGGGTAAACCGCGGCTGGGCATAAAAGCGCAGGATACAGAAGACAGCAAAGGCGTAAAAACGCTGAATGTTGATGGCTCGCCCGCCGAAAAAGCAGGTATTCAAAAAGACGACCTGATCACTTCTTTCGATGGAAAGGAAGTGAATACCGTGGATGAACTGGCTAAAGCCGCCAGGGAATCCAGGGATAAATCTTTGGTTAAAGTGCAGGTTAAAAGAAATGGAAAACTGCAGACTATAGACATAAAAATTCCCAGGAAACTGAAAACATCAGACCTGTAATTTATAAACAGGCAAAGCGACGTAGCCGTTGTGACCGGCAGCCTGCCGCGTATCGCCTTAACAGATAAGGATCAATACCTGCCGATTCTTCGGGCTTCACCTACTGTATTAACCCTTTAAAAGCCGCTTTCCGCTCCGAAAGCGGCTTTTTTTTACCCTTCCTCATATTAGCGGCGTTGGCGGCAGATG
>JBDTVL010000209.1:0-5249 GCA_040007215.1 Flavitalea sp. | reverse complement strand
GCCGCCCATTTCATGATCTTTTAAATAAGGTCAATGATTACCCATAAGGCTCCATAAGTTTCCGCCGGTGCGGAACGCCAGCAGGGTGTAAAAGTAAATAGTATTAAATCATGCCGAAGGTTAAAACAAATTCCAGCGCCAAGAAAAGGTTTAAAGTAACCGGTACTGGAAAGATCACCCACCAGAAATCTTTTAAACGACACATTCTTACAAAAAAGTCCAAAAAGCGTAAACGCGCCCTCAGGATAGATGGAACCGTACACAAATCCAATGTGGATTTCGTAAAACGGCTTTTACGCCTGAAATAAGAGCCTGTACATTGTGCCGGTAGCAAGTTTAAAAAGATCATTCAACTATTAAAATTATTCTGATATGCCACGTTCAGTAAACGCAGTAGCATCAAGAGCGCGGAGGAAACGGATCCTCAAAGCAGCCAAAGGTTTTTATGGCAAACGTAAAAACGTTTATACCGTAGCCAAAAACGTAATGGAAAAAGGGCTTACCTATAAATATGTAGGCCGTAAATTAAAGAAAAGAGAATACAGGACTTTATGGATAGCCCGTATCAATGCGGCAGTAAGAGAACAGGGACTTACCTATTCCCAGTTCATCCACCTGCTGAATGAAAAAGGCATTACGCTGGATCGCAAAATACTTGCCGACCTGGCTATGAATGAACCTGAAAGTTTTAAAGCGCTGCTTGATTCAGTAAAATAATCAGCTCCCAGAATTATCAGGCTATCGCAGATATGTAATTCCGTGATCGCCTGAAGAGCCGGATGTAAATATTACATCCGGTTTTTTTATTGATAAATGCTGCAAACAATTACTTTTGCTCTCGGTTTCGGGAAGGCTTTAATGTTTATTACTAATTTTTATCACATATGGCGATCAGCACACCTAATGAATTCATGAATAATTCGTATGCCGACCTCGTTAAGCAAACGTTCAATTATCCACAGGAAGACTTTGAAACAAAAGATAATAACCTTTACTTTAATGGCCTTAATGTAAAGTCGCTCATCGATAAATATGGTACCCCGCTGAAGCTCACCTATCTTCCCAAGATCGGGATGCAGATTAAAAAGGCAAAAAGGATGTTTGCCAACGCTATAAAAAAGCATAAGTATGAAGGCTCCTACAACTATTGCTATTGCACTAAAAGCTCGCATTTTTCTTTTATCGTTGAAGAAGCGCTGAAGTATGAAATTCATCTCGAAACGTCCTTCGCGTACGATATAGAGATCATCAAAAAACTATATGAAAAAAGAAAGATCAATAAGGAAATATTCATTATCTGTAATGGTTACAAGCAGAAGTCGTATACAAGTCGCATCGCTAATCTACTGAATACAGGATTTAAAAATGTGATTCCGGTTCTGGATAATGCAGAAGAGCTGCTGCATTATAAAAAATCGGTGAAAGCGCCTTTTAAACTGGGCATCCGGGTTGCAGCCGAAGAAGAACCTACTTTTCCTTTCTATACCTCAAGGCTGGGATTTCGCGCCCGTGATATTCTCGAATTTTACGTGGATAAGATCGAAGGTAATGAAGATCGTTTCCAGTTAAAGATGCTCCATATTTTTCTGAATAAAGGAATCAAGGATGATATCTATTACTGGAGCGAACTCAATAAGATCATTAACCTCTACTGCCAGTTGAAAAAGATCTGTCCAGAACTGGATTCCATTAATATCGGCGGCGGGTTTCCTATCAAACACTCGCTGGGTTTTGAATACGACTACCAGTTCATGATCAATGAAATAGTAGGCAATATCAAAAAGGCCTGTAAGAAGAATAAGGTGCCCATGCCGCATATCTTTACTGAATTCGGAAGTTATACTGTAGGAGAGAGCATGGCGCATATATACAGTGTTATAGGCCAGAAGATCCAGAACGACAGGGAATGCTGGTATATGATCGATTCTTCCTTTATTACCACGCTTCCTGATACCTGGGGCATCGGGGAAAAATTCCTGCTGCTGCCTATTAATAAATGGGACCAGGAATATCAGCGCGTAGTACTGGGAGGTATTACCTGCGACAGTCATGATTATTATGATTCTGAAGAACATGTAAATGAAGTATTCCTTCCCAAGGTCAATAACGGGGGAGAACCTTTATACGTTGGATTTTTTCATACCGGCGCATACCAGGACCAGATCAGTGGCTACGGCGGTATCAAACATTGCCTTATCCCTTCCCCAAAACATATTATTGTAGGCCACGATAAAAACGGAAAGCTGGTTGACTGGGTATACGCTAAAGAGCAGACTGCTCAGAGCATGCTTAAAATACTTGGATATATCAAGTAAGGTGCGCCTTACCTTTTTATACGATATTTTTTATTCACCTTAGGACTATTGAAGTACTGGTTCAATTCCTCTTCGGTCATATTATTGGTGATGTCGATAGGAATATCTATCATCTGTATCTGAATCTGTTTTAATTCTTCCTTGAGTTTGGAAGATTTAGCCACGATGGCCATGTCTTTTTCTCCTACCAGTGAATTATCCCTGACCATATATTCAAGCCTTTTAATAGACGACCTGATCAGACCTGCCTGATTCTGATCAAAGGTTTTTGGCGGAGCAACCGCTTCTTTGACCGGAACCAGGGATACGCCAACGCTGGGAAGCACCTTGCCGGTCTTCTGCGCTCCCGCTCCAGCCGAAGAAGCAAGAATGGTACCTGTAAGCGCCGTGGAGGAGCTGGTGACATCAAACCCGCTTCGGGTATTTTTAACTTTTTTAACTCTCTTATCCAACTGAAGGAAAGTATATTTAAGCTGAAGGATATAAGTGTTTACATTACGTACCTGCACATTGTATTCCTGCAGGGCCAGTGAATAATTCAGGGCATCCCTGACCACGATCTTAACGATCGCCGTATCTTTTAACATGAAACGGTTCGCGCCAATAAAACTCAGCACCACTATGCGGACCCTGCCTGAATCTGTGTCTTTAACAAAATCAAAACCCGGCGACCAGGTAAAATCCTGGTTACATTCCCTGATCATAGAATAATTGATCAGCGGCGTATTAGAAAAGAAAGTGATATTCTCAATAGGAAAGCTGCCGCGTTCGCACTGTACCTTAAAATTAACGGTCTCTCCCTCATCAACAAACAGGGTTCCGCTTACGGAAGGTTTGACTTTGGAGGGGATGATATCGGTATTGTAAAATACAATGGTAAAAAAAGTATCTACCCTTTCCTTCGGATTGGAAAGGCTTTGAACGCCTACGGCTACTTTATATTCATTGTCATATTTCAATTTTCCGGAAAAGAAATACGATTTTTCCACTTTAAAAGTAAGAATACCATCGTCCTTGTCTATTCGTAAGCCTACCGGCGAATTGCGCAGGAACCAGTAATAGTCCGACTGATCCTTATTGATCTCCAGCTTATACTGCAGCGCTGAATCGACATGTAAAGTGAAATAAGGGTTTAGGTTCTTGATACGTAAAACGGTATCCAGGGAAGCGCGTACGCTGTCAATATACCTATGAACAGAATCGCTGCGCACAGGCACCTGCCCGGTTACTTTCAAGGAAGATCCCAGAATTAGAAGAATGATAAACGCGGTAAAAAAACTTTGAAGCTTTATTATCATGTTTCTTAAAATGATGCGCGAAGTTAACCATAAAAAGGCTAAAAAAAATCCCAATCCGTAAATACAGAATGGGATGTTTGCATACCCTTAGGTATAGTTGAAATTTTAGCTTAGTTGATAGCAATCTGCTTGGCGTATTCTTTAACTTCTTCCTTTTTAGGCAATTCTATTTTAAGGATGCCATTTTCATATTTAGCGTTTACGCCTGTGGTATTTACTTTTTCGTCTAAAGAAAAGCTTCTTTTAAAACTGTTAAAGTTGAACTCCCTGCGGATTGCATTAACGCCTTCCGCTTTTTGTTCTTCTTTCTTTTCATAAGAAATCGTGAGCAGGTCTTTTTCAATATTCACTTTGAAATCTTCCTTGCTGCGTCCGGGTGCATTCAGGTCTACGTGATAGGCCTGAGCCGTTTCATATATATTTGCTGCAGGAGCAAAAGCCGCTCCCTTTTCGGAGTGTCCCCATGATCCGCTGAAGCCATTAAACAATTCATTAAACAGATGATCGTAATTTTTTGCTGCAGGCCGCTGATTTAAATTTACAAGTGTCATAATTATAATTTTTATTTTTTATGAATGGATATTGCAGTCCATGTTTCAAATGGTATACCACGGGAAGAAAAATAGCTGATAACCGATAAATCGTCATAAATGCTCCATGCGATCAGCCATAATAGCATGAAATTGTAAGTTCCTCTGACAAAAAAGCCGATTAGTTAAAACGATGCCGATTAAAACAGATTTTAACTAACTTTGCATTTTATTTATTATAAATTTTATACTATATGTATCCCGAAGAAATAGTGATTCCGATGAAAGAAGAATTAACAGAAAATGGATTTACTGAATTATTAACTCCCGAAGCGGTAAGCGATCAACTGAAAACCTCAGGAACTACACTGGTGGTGATCAACTCCGTTTGCGGCTGTTCGGCAGGCACGGCAAGGCCAGGCGTTTTAATGGCGGTAGCTAATTCATCAAAGAAGCCCGATCATCTTACTACCAGCTTTGCAGGATTTGACACTGCAGCTATCCAGGCATTAAGGCAAAATCTTTTACCTTATCCTCCGTCTTCTCCGTCAATAGCATTATTTAAAAATGGACAGCTTGTTCATTTTATTGAAAGGCATATGATCGAAGGTCGCTCGGCCCAGATGATAGCCCATAATTTATTATCTGCTTTTGAACAACATTGCGCATAATTTCATATCGCACAGAATATAATAATACCCTTCCTGGCAGGAAGGGTATTATTATAAACGACCATCTTCAATTGTTTTCTTATCATTGCAGATTCAAAGTAAGTTCACCTTTACAATCTTACAGATTACATGTATCCTAATCTTTACTACGCCATTAAGGATTTGTTTGGAGTGGAACCCTGGAACGGTCTTCGATTTGTAAATTCCTTCGGATTTTTTGTGGCCCTGGCTTTTTTGTCGTCGGCGTATGTGCTTAACCGTGAACTTACCATAAAAGAACGTGCAGGCTTGCTGCATTCGGAAGATATTAAAATAGAAGTAGGCAAACCTGCCAGCTTTGGCGAGATATTCCTGAACTTTATTATGGCCTTTGTTTTTGGTTATAAGATCATTGGGTTGTTTCTTTTGAACAGGTCATCAAACGTTGACCCCCAG
>JBDTVL010000208.1:0-5290 GCA_040007215.1 Flavitalea sp. | reverse complement strand
GTGATAGTATACTCCAGGCGGGAAAGATCAAGGTAGGTTAAGGCGGTATGCCTGATAAGTTCAGCGATGCTTACAAAAAGCGCTATATCATAAGCATGTTTGGCGCCTGCATCTATATTTCCTTTACCAATAGCGATAGCTTCGTTCATCTTGTTCAGAAATATCCCGGCTTTATTCACCTGATCGGCATATTCAATATTCCAGTAAGGATCATATTCAAGGTCGTCGGCGCGGGGAAGATCGGGAAGATGGGTTTTACCTATTGCTCCGAAATGCCAGACGTTGCGTTCGAGCGTTTCAGAATAATAGTAAGCGCCTTCGTTCAGCAGCAGGAATAAACGCTGAATATCTTTCTGCTGATCGCCAAAATAGTTTTTGAAAAAAGAGCTGGTAAATTCAGAAAGACCCGGGCTGGAGGCATTCCATGAATAAGCCGAGCAGGCAATGAATTGCAGCATCCATCCCTGTACCGGCAGTCCTGAATCGTCCCAGGAAGTCCTGATCACACCATCGAAAACGCCTTTGTCCATGGTATTGGTTAGAAAGTTATAGGAATCTTCAAGGCTTCCGGTGGTATGTTCTCGCCGAACATTCTGTTTATAAAAATAAGGAAGGAATAAAGGTTCGATACCGGGATTTGGATCGTAAGCAAAAACAGGATAACCCAACGCTTTTGCTTCCTTTGCATATTTCAGATCGGGCGTTTCATACGAATAGGATTCCGTTAATACTAATCCTTTCTGTGGATGAATATTCAGCGATGCATTTTTTTCCTGCTTCCAGTTCATCGGCGCTTCCCAAACCATTACTTTGCGACCAAGCTTTTGCAGATGCGCAGCAGCCTTGCTGGTGAATAAATGGTATAAACCGCTTTTACCGATCTCCTCCGCTTTTTTTCTGCATGCCTCGCATTCGCCTAATTCATAAGTTTCATCGGCGCCTATATGTATATAAGCGGAACCCGGAGTAGCTTTTATCGCATCATCCCAAAGATCAAAAAGCAATTTATAGGATCCTTCTTTTAAAGGACAGAATTCAAAATTGGAAGCATATATTTCGCGGAGAGACGCATACTGCGGCCATTTCAAGATAAAACTGACATGACCCAAACCCTGAACGAGAGGCGTTAACTGAACATGATATTTTTTTGCGTAAGCAGTGATCTCCTGTATATCTTTTAAGGAAAAGGCGCCGGGCGCGCCGATCTCAGGATGACTGGGATACTCTAGTTTATCTTCCCATTCCCATACCAGCATATTGGTTTTATATTTGGCCAGCTCACGTATCAGTTCTTCCACATAACTGCGTTTATCCTGGTGATGTTTGGTATCATAATGCGCTGCGCGAATAGCAGTGTTGGGCCAGTCGGATATTTTCATTCCCTTAGCCATTACCTTTTCATCGCGGCGCTGAATGATCTGCATCAGCGTTTGTACGCCATAAAAAATGCCCGATCCATCGCCTGCACGGATAATGATCTTACCTGGCGATATGGAGAGCTGATAACCTTCCGTTTTTATTTTTTTATTGAAGCCTCTCCGCGTGATCAGTATAGCAGATCTGGCAGTCGAGGCGGAAACAGGCGCGGCTATATGAAATTCCTGTTCGAGGAATGATGCCAGTTCGCGAGCGGCAAAAAGGTCTTCTTCCGGAGCATTCTTATCCAACTCAATAGAAACTGGCTGATCAAAAATAAAATCGCCGTTAACCAGTTCAGCCTGCTGCGGATACGGAATTATATCTATACCAGCTTTAGCCAGTATGGTTTCCTGTGCATTAAGGGATAAAGAAAAAAACACAAGAGTGATAAGCGCCGAGAAAAAAAATTTTATTTTCACCTGTTTGATTTATGCGTGAATGGATGATTACAATAGCTCCAAACTTCCTCATATTCATCTACAGCGCCACTTCTTCGGGGAAGTTATAAATATTTACCCCGGTCACTACACGGGTAATGGTTCCATTCGCAGATGGATTATCCGGCGACAGGCCCAGTTGCAATGATTTGAAAAAACCAAGCAGTTGAGCGGGAACAACATTACAAACAGAAAGAAAATCTTCCTCAATTCTTTCTTCCTTGTCATCTGATAATACTATCGCCATATTAACTCCGTCATTCAGCTCTTTCTTTTCAAAAATACCTATGCTGAATAATCCCCGCTCACCGGCATTGATCGCTTTTACGAGGTCGGTTTCATATTGGTGCGCATACTCATCGTTAGAAAACAGGTAAACCAGTAATGTGGATGGATTGATCACAACTTTAGGCCCATGACGGAACCCAAGAAAGGACTCATAACTGCAGATAACTTTTCCATCGGTCAGCTCCTGTAATTTGAGATGAGATTCTTTTGCCGTTCCCTGCAAAGGGCCTGAACCTAAAAATACGGCGCGATGAAAATCAAGCTTAGTCACTTCCCTGATCTTTGCAGGATAATCGGCGATGATCTTATCGCCATATTTCGCCAGGCGTTTTACCTGCGTTAATAATTGCTGTATACGTTTGATGCCCGAAATAAAAAACCCTGCAAGCAACATCGTGGTAAAACTGCCTGTCATAGCCAGGCTCTGGTCGTCGGCTTCCTTTGGCAAAAGAAATACATAAGACGATGCCGAATTACCGATACCTGCCAGTTTACCCGATGGATTACAGGTAATGATAAGGTGATAGGCTTTAGTACAAAAGCTATTGGCGAGATCTGCTGCTGCGACACTTTCAGGGCTGTTGCCCGAACGCGCAAAAGACACCAGTAAAACCGGCGTTTCTTTTTCAAAGTATAAACCAGGATGGGAAAGAAGATCGGTAGTAGCCACGGCGCGAGTACGTTGGCGGGTATTGCGCTGAAATGGCGCGGAAAGGATCATGCCGATAAATGCCGACGTCCCGGCGCCGGTCAGGATCACGTCAAGATTTTCGTGTTTGTATACCTTGTCCAGGAAAGCAGATAGTTCCTTTTGCTGGTCATTGACCAGCGACCATGTTTTCAGCCAAAGATCGGGTTGCTGGCTGATTTCACGGGCAGTATGTGTAGCTCCCAAAGATTGCAGCTCTTCCAGGCTAAGACCAAGAAATTTACCTGTTTTCATAAGATCTGATGTGTTTTGGTTTGAAAGGTTTGACATCTAAAAATGTTTCGTTTCGTTATGTTTACAAATTTATAAAATATAAATTCTTTTCAAAAGATTTCTTTTGCAAAGAATCGGGCCTGTTTAGAGGCGTTTTGAAAGAAGTATTCAGGGCGGAAAACCCCTTAAACTATTCACCCCGCAATATTATTACGGGGCGAATGAGCAGCTTTATAAAGGGGTATGAATTTACTTAGTCTTTTGCTTACGAATGATCTTCCGGGCATTATCGCCATATACCTTTTTCAGCGTAGCGTCGTTGAGGTCCAATCCATATAATGGCCAATGGTAATAGAATTGTTCTGTTTCATAGAAATGTTCATCGGCGGTTTGTAATATCCTGAAGGTGATGGAATGCATGCTCCTGTTAGGCCTATTATCAGTGCCGTACACTATCCGGTCCTGATATTTTTCTATAAAAGCTTTTGCAAATTTCGGAATCGGGGCAATTTCTCCGAACCGGGCGGAGATATCGGCATAGAGGTTTGGATAAAGATCGAGTAGTTTGCCCAGTTTATTGAGGTCTGAGCAACAATTGGCCAGGTGACAGGCAATAAAGGTTGTTTTTGGATTGCTTTTAGCGGCATTGCCTAAACTAGCCACCAGTTGATCGTGGTTTAGTATACCGGGTTTGGTCATGTCCACATTCCATAAAGCGGCATTGATCATTCCATCATTCGTGCTATCGGGAGTATGATACATCCATTCATCTTCGGCCACATGAATACTGATGGGCATATTCAGTTCCGCGCATTTATCCATTAAAGGTTTAAGCCTTGGGTCATCAATATGAACGCCGTATCCGGGCGTGGGTTCGGAATACAACTCGCCAAGTCCCTTATCGCCTAATTCACCTACGCCCCTGGCGCCTTTTTTATAACATCTTTCCAGTTCGGCTACGGCGCGTTTGGCCCAACCCGGCTGGTCAATACCCGTATAATCAAACCCGCACCAGATATCGAACCTGTCCTTATATCTCGAATACCTGTCTACTACCGAATCAAACGATTTACCGCAGTTATAGGCGAGGACAAACGTTTTTTCAATATTAGCTTCATCCATCATTTTTACCCATTCATCCACTTCGGCGTCTGTTTTAAAATAGTCATGCGCATGCATATCAATAACCGGGAATTTCGCCCTTACCGGTTTGTTTATCGGAATGTTATAAATAGACTGTGGCCTGTAATCTTTTAATTTCAGGTCGGGCACGGGGCCTTCCTGTGCAGAGGAAACTCCTGCCTGCAGAGCTATAACAGCCATCACCAAATGAAGAAAGTAAGATGTCGAAATTTTCATGTCTGAAGTTTTTTTTTAATATTTTCATTCAATAATTGTTCCACAGATAGCTTCAGGAAGGTATTTTCAGGTCTTCCAGGTTATCCAGCACGAAACAGTTTTCAAACTTAGGCATCCCAATCTTTGGATAATAATCCACGGCGGCCGGAGCCGCCAGCAATATCAATTTTGCGGGCTTTGAATATTTTTTTGTTTCGGCTATAAGTCTTACGCCAATGCCTTGTCGCTGAAAAGACTTGTCTACCGCAAGATCTGAAAGATAAGTGCAGAAAGTAAAATCCGTCAGGGAGCGGGCAATACCGATCACTTTGCCGTTTTGCACAGCGGTGATCACGAGATTCCCATATGCACACATCATCTTTAACCTGTCTCTGTCGGAAGGTCTTCTTTCTGCCAGTCCACTCCTGATAAATACATCCAGAAGCGTATCGGGGTCAAGGTTTTTTTCAAGATGGTAAGTGATGGTATTATCCATGGCGGCTGCAAACTATTTTATAATTCTTTAATATAAAGATTTCTGAATTCGAAAGTATTACCCGATTCATGATCATCCTGCAGCGCTATTCTTCCTTCTGCAGGTATGCCTGGCAACTGCGCATCATGGATCACTTCAATGTCATTGAGCCTGATGGTTACCCGGTCGCCTTTGAGCGTGATGATAAACCTGTTCCATTCTGCCGGAGGCTTGTCTGCTTTTACAGAAGGTGTTACACCTGCCCTAACCGATTCGGAGAGCGTGGTATCTACGCGGTAACCATATATTTCTCCCGACCCAATATTACGATAGCCGATGTTCACCTGGCTTTTCGATTCTCCCCGTAAATAAATTCCTGTATCGCCAGCGTAAGGCACGGGCGACTCCTTC
>JBDTVL010000207.1:0-5301 GCA_040007215.1 Flavitalea sp. | reverse complement strand
GCAGTGAGCGGGCAATCGTTAATAGAATCGCGCAAGCAGATACGCGATGGTATAGCCGCTTGTCTTGATCATGCCAAAGCCGCAGGCGTAAAACTTACTATAGAACCCCTTCATCCTATGTATGCTGGCGATCGTTCGGCGGTGAACACGCTTGCCCAGGCCAATGATATGGCAGAAGAGCTGAATTCAGACTGGGTGGGTATTGCAGCCGATGTATATCATCTCTGGTGGGATGCCGATCTCGAAAACCAACTGTTGCGCTGCGGCAAAAACGGCAACCTGTCCGCTTTTCATATCTGCGATTGGAAAACGCCTACAACAGATATGCTGAACGATCGCGGACTGATGGGAGAGGGCTGTATCGATATTAAACAAATACGAGGATGGGCGGAAGCCGCAGGCTTCAAAGGTTTCCATGAAGTGGAGATATTCTCTAATATTTACTGGAAAGAAGATCAGGGCTTATTCCTTGAAAAAATAAAAAAAGCATATTTACAATTCTCCTAAAATCAGTAAACTCATGAGCGCGATAATTCACAAAGTAGGTATCATTATGAATGGCGTTACAGGTCGTATGGGAACCAACCAGCACCTGATGCGTTCTATTGTGGAGATCATCAGGCAGGGCGGCGTTAAAGTAAGCGCTTCAGAATTCATCATGCCCGATCCGGTATTGGTAGGTCGTGATGAAGTGAAATTGCAGAAGTTATCCGAGCAATCGGGTATCAGCGCTTATTCCACTGATCTCGACAGCCTGATGAAAGATCCTTACTACACCATATATTTTGATTCGCAGACCACAGGTCGACGTGCAGAAGGCGTTAAACAGGCCGTAGCTGCAGGTAAACATGTGTATTGTGAAAAGCCGATAGCCGTGACCACCGAAGTGGCGCTGGAACTATACGAGCTTTGTAAAAAAGCCGGCGTTAAAAATGGCGTAGTGCAGGATAAACTCTGGTTACCGGGATTACTGAAATTGCAGCGGTTGATACAGAATGGCTTTTTCGGAAAGATATTATCCGTTCGCGGAGAATTCGGTTATTGGGTATTTGAGGGCGATTCCATTCCCGCGCAGCGACCTTCCTGGAATTATCGCAAGGAAGACGATGGCGGTATCATTGTAGATATGCTTTGTCACTGGCGCTATGTGCTTGATCATATATTTGGAAAAGTGAAAGCCGTTTCCTGTTTGGGCGCTACGCATATCGATGAACGTGTGGATGAAAAAGGAGTGAAGTACAAATGCACTGCCGATGATTCGGCCTATGCAACTTTTGAACTCGACAATGGCGTGATCGCGCATTTTAATTCTTCCTGGACCGTAAGGGTTCGCCGCGATGACCTGCTAACGTTGCAGGTAGATGGAACCAAAGGCTCTGCCGTAGCGGGTTTGAGAGAATGTTATATTCAGCATTACGGCAATACGCCTAAACCTACCTGGAACCCTGATATAGCTCAGCCGATCAATTTTTTTGAAGGATGGGCCAAGGTTCCTGAGCAGGAACATTTTGAAAATGCCTTTAAGGTGCAATGGGAATTATTTCTTAAACATGTAGTGAAGGATACGCCTTTTCCCTGGGATCTGCGGGAAGGCGCCAAGGGCGTTCAACTGGCCGAGAAAGGATTGGAAAGCTGGGAAAAAAGAAGCTGGGTGAATATTCCGGAACTTTAACAAAGAACAATAGCACATGAAGCGCGTAGCATTTGTAACAGGAGGCAGCCGGGGTATAGGATTCGGGATCGCCGTGCAATTAGCGGAAGCCGGATTTGATATCGCCATCAATGGCGTGCGACCCGAATCGGCAGTTTCGGAAAGCCTGGCGCATTTAATAAGCCTCGGCGCCCAAGTATTGTATTGCCAGGGCGATATCGCCTCGCTGGAAGCCCGGAAAGAAATGATCGATAAGATACGTTCTTCATTCGGGCGTTTACACGTGCTCGTTAATAATGCCGGTATCGCACCTAAGGAAAGAAAGGATATCCTGGAGGCTACGGAAGAAAGTTTTACGCATCTGCTGGCCACCAACCTGCAGGGGCCTTATTTTTTAACGCAGACTGCCGCAAACTGGATGATAGAGCAGCAGCGGATAGAAAAAGATTTTACAGGATGCATTATCAATGTATCCTCTATTTCTTCTACAATGGTGTCGGTAAACCGCGGAGAATACTGCGTGGCAAAAGCTGGGCTCAGTATGGCTACGCAATTGTTTGCAGCCAGGCTGGGACAATATAATATTCCCGTGTATGAAATACGCCCGGGTGTGATCCATACCGATATGACAGCGGGAGTAACCGAAAAATATGATAAGCTGATCGCCGGTGGACTCACCGTTCAGCCGCGTTGGGGGGAATCGAAAGATGTTGGTAAGGCGGCCGCCGCATTAGCGCTGGGATACCTGCCCTATTCAACAGGGCAGGTAATTATGGTTGATGGAGGAATGACCATTCCCCGTTTATAAAATCTCTTTATACAAAGTTGTATTCCGGTTTCCAGCGCTGAACAGTATGCGTATATAATGCGGTATTGGCCAGGTGTACAACAATAGCGGCTTTAGCGCCGGCTACCACATCGCATTGCGCTCTTTTCTTTTCAGCGATGCAGTGGTGGAAGTCTTTAAAAGCAAACCAGGTTCCTTCTTTTGTTTTTTCGTCAAGTATGGCGATGCCGCCGTCTTTTTTCCATTCTATCTTCGTGGCGCCTGCCACCCCATCAACTGTTTCCAGTTGTTTTTTTGTTTCCTGTTCAGGATAATATAATCCCTGGTCCAGTAATAGTTCTACAGTTCCTTTTGAGCCTTTGATTTTAAAGATGAATCCTTCGCGTTCATTGGAAATGGTAGAACCAAAATTGCCAACGATGCCTTCTTTCTGATAACGCAGCATGATCTGTACATTGTCGTAGGTTTCTCTTCCGTCCTTATAAAAATCTATTCCGCCTGTTGAGAACACTTCATCGGGATGCGTGCCCAGCGCCCAGTTGATGAACTGCATCTGGTGCGATAATATTTCAGCGGTTAGTCCTCCTGAATAAGCCTTATACATTCTCCAGTTGATCGCTTTTTCGAGAGCCGGATCAGGAACTTGCCTTCTCCAGTCGTCATGCCTGTCGTAACGGCAATCGACCTGCGTGATCTTACCGAGATAACCTTTTTCGATCATTTCTTTCACTCTAATGTATAGAGGCGTATAACCGAGCTGGTGACCTACCTGCAATACCTGTTTGTTATGCATTTTGGAAAGCTTCACCAGTTCAATAGCCTGGGGAATGGAGTAGGTCATTGTTTTTTCGAGGTATACATGTTTTCCGGCTTTTAAAGCATCGGCAGCCATCTGGAAATGAAGGTAAAGAGGAGTGGCAATCACTACAGCCTGGATGGATTGGTCGTCCAGTAATTTGCGGTAGTCGCGGTATTCTTTTACCGTTTCCGATTTGTATTCTTCCTTTGCTTCTTTAAAACGGAAATCGAGTACATCACAAACGGCGGTGATGGTAAATTTATCCTGTAGGTCCATCATCACTGATAGTAAACCTTTGCCCCGGCTGCCGACGCCGATCACGCCGATATTTATTTTATCATCCGCAAAATGAGCGGTTGATGACATCAGTTCATTTTGCAGTAATAATCCGCCCAGCGTAATGGATGAATTCCTGATAAAATGTCTTCTTTGCATGTGCTTTTAATTTATTGGTATTATAATATGGAGCTATAGTTAGTAAATAGAATTAGGGTTGAATGAGTTTGTAGAACCTGGAGCTGGCCGTATCTGTCGCTATTCCGGCAGGCGATCTATAGATAAAAAAAGCGGCCAGGTCTTTCCGGGTTTCTACAAATTTCAGTGCGCTGTCCACACCCATCAGCATCAGGGCATTGTCGTAAGCGTCGGCGGTGATAGCGTCGGCTGCGTAAACCGTAACGCTGATCAGTTCATTTTGCACCGAATAGCCGGTGCGTGGATCGATCAGGTGTGAAATTCTTTTTCCCTTGCTTTCATGGTATTTACGGTAATTGCCCGAAGTGGTGATGGCGCCGCTGTCTATGACCAGTATTTTTTCCAACAACTGCGTGTAGTCGTAATTGTTATCCGACGGCGTTTCTATACCCACTTTGAAAGGTTCGTTCATGGGTTGTTTTTTACCGTGCACGCGAAGTTCGCCGCCAATTTCAATGATATAATTGACGATACCTTTTTTTTCAAAAAACTCGGCTACCACATCCACGCTGTATCCCTGTGCAATACCGTTAACATCGATCCTGATACAGGGTTTCGATTTGGTGAGATTGTTATTTTTAAGGTGGAGGGCATCCGATCCAATACAGGTTTTCAGTGAACGGATAGTGGCCGGATCTGGCACGGCTACTGGTGTTTTTGCTCCGAATCCCCAGGCTTCCACCAGCGGTAATACGGTAATATCGAACAGGCCGGACGTTTGATGATAGGTGTCGAGAGATTTTTCCACCACTTTCCTGAAATGCTCGTCCAGTGTGATTCCTGTCTTGCTGTTATTAAAGGCGCTGATATGCGAATAAGGTTTGTAGATAGACAGCGAACTGTCGATGGAAAGCAATATGCTGTCTATATCTTTTTGCTTCACAAGGCTATCGGCGGCATAATAGGAAGCATGCCAGGTGGTGCCCTGCGCATACCCCGACAGCATCACTTTTATATATGCCGGCGATGAGGGTTTGCTGAGGGAAACGAATAGTGCGCTGAGAACTGCCAGCGTTAACATAAGCATAAGGCTTTTGTAACGGATAGCTATCCAGGCGTTTTGTATGCGTGACCAAACCTGTATCATGAGGGATCAGGAGTTATCAGTTTCCTAACTGTTTAATGGCGATATAGGCCATGAGCCCTGGCGCCAGGTTGAGGGAATTTTCATCAATATCAAACCCTGGCGTATGTAAGGAAGAAACAATTCCTTTTTCTTCATTGCGTACTCCCAGCAGGTAATAGCAGGCATCGGCAACCTGTGAGTACATCGCAAAATCTTCCGCTGCCATCCAGATATCGGGCTCAACGATATTTTCTTTGCCAATATATTCTTCCGCAAAGCCCTGCACATTACCCGTTAGTTTTTCTTCATTGATCAGGAAGGGATAACCTTTCACGATCTGGAAATCGCAGGACCCGCCCATGCTTTCAGCAATAGATACCGCCATTTTTTTCATTTTCTCATGCGCTTCGCTGCGCCATGATTCTTCCAGCGTTCTAAACGTTCCTTCGAGATACACTTCGTCGGGTATCACATTGATCGCGCCATTAGCGATCACTTTTCCAAAAGAAAGCACGGTGGGCAAC
>JBDTVL010000206.1:0-5301 GCA_040007215.1 Flavitalea sp. | reverse complement strand
CTGGCATCAAAAACGCTTTTCGTTGGCTTTGCCGCAGCGGTAGCGGTTTCTTCCGATTTTTTAGGAGCGGCGGCAGCGCTATTAGGCGATTCTGCTTTAGCAATAGCGGCGGCAGCCAATCCAGCGGCTTTCGCTTTTTTCTCTTCCTCCAGCGCTTTCTGGCGGGCAATACGTATTTCACGGTCTATAGCAGCTTTAATGGAAGACCTTAATTTATTATCCGCTTTCTGTTTGGAAGATAATTCAATGGAGAGTTCCTTTTCTCTCGACTTCAGCCTGGTGATCACTACATCCTGTTCTTTCTTTTCTTCTACCAGCGCTATTTTATCTTTCTGCTGTTTGTTCAGTACATCATCTTTTTCTCTTTTCGAAACTTCGAGGTTGCCGATCTTTTTCTGCAGAAGCATTTGCGTATTGACGATAGCGCCCGATTGCTGCTCACGATAAGAACGGTAAGCGCGCAGGTATTCCACTCTCTTTAAGGCGTCGTTGAAATTAGTGGCGGAGAAGATAAAATTGAGGAAGTCGTAGTTGCTGCGGTTCTTGTAGGCATAGACCACGCTTTTCTCATATTGCAGCTTCAGGGTATCGAGGTCTTTTTTTAATTTAGTGATCTCTCCTCTCGAACGACCAATATCGTTCTGGATAAAATTGATCTGGTCATTGATATTATTAATAGCCGCTTCTCGGAGTTTCAGCTTTCGTTGCAGCAGCGCCAGCTGACCCAGGGATTCCTTACGGTTCTTCTTGGTTTGATCGAGCGAATTCTTCACCTCCATGATCTCGCGCTGTATATCGGCTCGCTGCTTCTCCAGTTCAGAACGGTTAGCGGTCTGGGCAGAGGAGGGCGATAAGATATACAACAAAAAAACGATGAACAGGGTGGTACGCTGCATTGGCTGATTTTGCTTTAGAACGTTGTCATCCAACGCTTATTGCAATTTATAATTTTTTGGGATGCTGAAAGGAAAGTTTAACGGTTCATTAAAATCGAACTGTTTGTACTTCATTTCAATATCCAGTTTTGATTTCTCTGATACGGTGATCTTACGGAAAGTAGAGAACGACAAACCATTTTTATTTTCATAATCTCCATATGTGATATCGGCTGTGCGGGCCCTTATGGCGTCTACATCGTCGAGCTTGCTGTGCAGCGCTACAAAATCAGTTCCGTTCAGCGTAAGCAGGTGTTTAAAAAGATCGCCTATGCTGATCACGGAAATGGTATTGCCGGATTTTTTGAATGAAACCATATTGCTGTCGAGATAAATCGGGTTACCCACGATAAGGTCCTGAAGTTCCTTAAAAGTAAAAGGGAGCTTAGTGACTTCCTTGAGGTAGCTGACCGAACGCAGCTGCGCTATCTTGTCCAGTTTGTTAAGCACTTTTACGCTATCGGGAGTGAT
The DNA here is from genome assembly GCA_040007215.1 of Flavitalea sp. Lineage (GTDB taxonomy): Bacteria > Bacteroidota > Bacteroidia > Chitinophagales > Chitinophagaceae > Flavitalea. The sequence goes on along the minus strand of JBDTVL010000206.1, from coordinate 3,895 downwards.
CATTACCCGGAATGCCTCAATACCCAGCAGAGCATTGATAGAGATCCATAGAAGGCTGTCTTTCTGCAATCTGAAGAAGGCGTTGAAATCGCTTTTCTTACCATCCTTCCCTTCAAAATCCACTTTTACCTTGGCGGAGAAAGTTTGAAAATTTATTCTGTTATGGACAACAGTAGTATACAGCGTGGCCATATACTTTGCCGAATCGAATTTATCCGGACCATGAGTTACTACAGAATCTTTTTTGGAAGTAATAACATGCTGGATCTTCTTAGTAGAACGGCAGGCCATCAATAAAACGCAGGCGATAACCCCTGCCAACAGTAACCTTGTCAGATATAGCATGCTTAAATTTTTCCGGTATGACCAAATCCGCCTTTGCCTCGCCCGGTGGCCGAAATTGTTGATACAGCTTTCCATTTCACCTGTTCTACTTTATGCACTACCATTTGCGCAACGCGGTCGCCATGCTGAATGGTTTGTATTTCCTGCGATAAGTTGATCAGGATTACTTTCAGTTCTCCCCGGTAATCGGCATCAATGGTACCCGGCGAATTGAGGCAGGTCAATCCCTGCTTAATAGCCAATCCGCTGCGTGGTCTTATCTGCGCTTCAAAACCATTAGGCAGCTCCATAAATAAACCAGTGGGTATCAGCAATCTTTCCATAGGATTAAGGGAAACCGGTTTGTCGAGGTTTGCCCTGATATCCATTCCGGCGGAGCCTTCCGTTACATATTCCGGAAGCGGATTTGTTGATTCATTGATCACCCTTACTTTTATTTTCGGCATCTGCAAATATAGGGCTAGTCGGTACAATTTATTTTATTCTTACTTCGATTCCAGCAGGGCGGTAGCATAGGCAATGATGCCTTCTTCGCGGCCAACATATCCCATTTTTTCGTTAGTAGTGGCTTTGATAGAAATATCGCCTTCTTCTATTTCAAGAATAGCGGCAATGGTTTTCCTCATTTCACCGGAATATTTTTTGATCTTAGGGCTTTCGAGGCAAAGCGAGCTGTCGATATTGACGATAGCGTAATTTCTAGCTTTAACCAGTTCATAGGTTTTCTTCAGCAGTATTTTGCTGTCGATATTTTTATAGGCCTGGTCGGTATCGGGGAAATGAACGCCGATATCGCCAAGAGCCAGCGCCCCGAGCAGGGCGTCGCAGATGGCATGTAATAATACATCTGCATCGCTGTGTCCCAGGGAGCCTTTATGATGGGGGATCTCGATGCCGCCAATCCATAATTTTCTTCCTTCCACCAATTGATGAATATCCATTCCCGAACCGATACGGTACCCCATGATATGAGTTGGTTAAAAAAATGAAGCGTCTCTTTCGGAGACGCTTCAAATATATTATATAAAACCGATGATCGGTTATGCAGGCTAATTAGCTGGCGTTGCGGGTTCATCGCCGCTATCGTCCAGGTCAAGTATCAGTCCGAAACGGAGCGTATTGGATAAAGGATTCCTGTTGATACCTGCTCCTGAAGGAACAAGGTAAGAGAAATTCAACCCGAATACATTGTATTTAACGCCCAGGCCAACGGTAAAATATTTACGGTTTCCCTTGGTTTTATCTTCATAAAAATAACCTGCGCGGGCAAAGAACTGGTCGTTATAGGAATATTCTGTTCCTAGTGACAACTGGAACTCTCGCATTTCTTCTCCGAATCCGCCTGGCGCATCGCCAAAGGAGCTCATCCAGCTATTCACCACGCCTTTACTTCTGTAGTTGGCTATGCTGGTAGAATCGATAGTAGGATCGTTCACCATACGCGGAGGCGTAGGCACCATCAGTTTATGCGCGTCGATACCGAACTGCATTTTATTATTTTCATCAAATACTTTGGTATAAGCTACTCCGAGGCCAAGGTTGGCGGGAATGAAATCTTTCTGGGTGGCATCTTTGGTATAACCGATTTTACCGCCAAGGTTGGTCAGCGCGGCGCCGAAATTAAATCCCTGACCTGCTTCATTTACGCCTGTATAGAAAAAGGAAAGATCGGCGGCAACGGTATTACCTGCCTGGTAGGTGCTTCCCTGGTCGGCGAAATCGCCTACAAGGTTAGAATGGATGAACCGTAAAGCAAGACCAAGGCTCATTTTATCGGATAACTTCCTGGAATAGCCGGCATCGATACCGAATTCACGGGGGCGACCACTTCCGAAGTCATTACCATTTCCATCGGTGAACTGGATATTGCCGAGGCTGAAATACCTGACAGATCCGGATAGGGCCTGCTGATCGTCCAGCTTATAATAACCTGCAAAAGATAAAAGGTACACATCATTCAGCCCCAGATCTTTTAACCAGGGAGTATAAGTGAGGCCCATTCCATACTGGCTCTTGGTAAAAGGGGTTTTAGCCAGGTTCCAGAAGCCAGAATTGGCATCTGGCGTAGTGGCCACGCCCAGATCGCCCATTCCACCTGCTCTCGCATCAGGCGATATTCTCAGAAAAGGAACCGCAGTGGTGACAACATTGATAGGCTCCGTACTGGACTGGGCTTGCATCGAATTCGCTCCTGCCATCAGCAATAATAACGCAGTCAGTTTAAGGGTCATTCTTTTCATACTTGAATTTTTGTCTTTAAAAGTCATACGCGCCTTTTATCCCTTAATTACGTAAGTATTCAAAGGAAGGAGTGACGCTGATGCGCCGAAGGCGATAAGTTTTTTGCGTAGAGTTTTTGTCGATAGAATGGCGAAAATAATAATTTTATGATAAGGTTTACAATAAATGCCAGCTATCCGGTTTCTTCGTTGTTTATCTTTACGTATATACCGGAAGGGAAAGTATACCTTATTCGAACGGGAATTGGGAACTATTATTGTTTTTATTAATGCTTTTATTAATCACCGTCTAATCCTATAATATTGTATATCAATATATAAGGGTATAAATAAAATAGGCGTTTTTTAACTTGCAGGGAAGCGGTTCCGGCACGTTATTTTATATAAGTTATCTATATTCGCGCATGATCGAGCTGTTGATAATGAATCGTTGTATAATACAATAATTACCATCATAGCCCGTTTAACTAAATTGAACAAAGGCAAAAGTTATTAAAATGAATCTGAAAAACCTATTCATCCTGTTATCGTGCACAGCGGCAGTTTCTTCTTGTAAGAACAGTAAGCTGTTTCACAAAAAACCTGAACAATCTGATGTTACGGGTTGGAATTATAATGATAAGAACATGGGTGGCTACCAGGTTGCCCGTGAAAAAGAAGAGAGAACGGGTCCCGGCCTTGTCTTTGTACAGGGAGGAACCTTTACCATGGGTTCCGCTGAGGAAGATGTAATGAGCGACTGGAATAACATTCCTACCAGGAAAACAGTCAATTCATTCTATATCGACCGTACCGAAGTAGCTAATATCCATTACCGCGAGTACATCTATTGGATCAATAATGTATTTGAAGGTGATGAATTTGGCGCTGTTCGTGAAAAAGCCCTGCCCGATACCCTGGTATGGCGCAGTGAGCTGGCGTATAATGAGCCATTGGTGGAGTATTATTTCCGTCATCCCTCTTATAATTATTATCCTGTAGTGGGCGTATCCTGGCAGCAGGCGCATGATTTCTGCCTTTGGAGATCAGACCGCGTAAATGAAAAAGCGCTGATCGACAAACAATTCATTAATAAGAATACCCTAAAGAATATACAGGGTCAGGGCGGAGAGTCGTTCAATACCAAAGCTTACCTGCTTGGTTTAACCACTCCAACTCCTGGTCCGGGCGTACGTTCCAAGAAAAATCCTTTAAAGAACCCTAATGGAACGCCAAGGGCGCAGGTTACTTTCGAGGATGGCATCTTGCTGCCGGCTTACCGCCTGCCAACAGAAGCTGAATGGGAATATGCAGCGCTTTCTCAAATTGGA
>JBDTVL010000205.1:0-5305 GCA_040007215.1 Flavitalea sp. | reverse complement strand
ATGGCGATCTTAGCTGGGATGCCGTTTGGGACAGCAAGATCAGCATACGTCCCGATGGCTGGGTAGTGGAAATGAAGATACCTCTCTTCTCTATCCGTTTTTCCAATAAAAAAACGGAAGAATGGGGCATCCAGTTCCTCCGGTTCAGCAGGCGTTTGAATGAAATAGCTTTCTGGAATCCTGTAGACCCCAATACCAGCGGATTTGTAAACCAGTTTGGCGAGCTAACCGGAGTGGCTAATCTATTACCTCCATTAAGGCTCAGTTTCTCGCCCTATGTTAGCGGCGGATACCGCGGCACACCTTCCATAACCAAAGGGAATAAAAATGAATTTCTGAAAAGCGGAGGCATGGATGTAAAATATGGCATCAGCGAAAGCTTTACCCTCGATGCGGCCCTGATCCCCGATTTCGGGCAGGTTGTATCTGATAATGTGGTCAATAATATTTCCCCTTTCGAAATACAGTTCAGGGAGAACCGGCAGTTCTTTACAGAAGGAACCGAGCTTTTCAATAAAGCAAATATTTTCTATTCGCGGCGTATCGGTAAAGAGCCTGGAAAATACAGGTATGTGGAAGACTCTACCGGAACAGGCGCTTTGTCGGATTTTGATATTGTAAGCAACCCTTCCGTTACCAGGCTGTTCAATGCGTTGAAATTTTCGGGACGCACAAAAAAAAATCTTGGTATTGGCATCTTCAATGCGATCGGGCAATCCGAAAAAGCGGTTATTCATAACCGCGTAACAGGGCAGGATTCTGTGATTACCACGGAAGGCGTTACCAATTATAATGTATTTGTGCTGGACCAGGCCCTGAAGAACCGGTCATACATTACGCTGACCAATACCAGTGTGATGCGCAATGGAAAATCCAGGAATGCCAATGTTACCGCGGTTGATCTTGCCTTGTACGATAAGAGCAATACTTTTGCTTTTCTGCTGCAGCCCAGGTACAGCAAGATTTTTGTACCGAATGGCGGTTATGGAGGGCTCAAAAATTATGTGGAGTTCGGAAAAGTCAGCGGCAAATTTCAGTATTCTATCAGCAATGATATTGAAACCCCCAAATACGATCCTAACGATCTTGGCTTCCTGATCTCTCCCAATGCCGTGATCAATAAAATACAGGCCAGCTATAATATCTATCAGCCAACACACACTTTCCTCAACCAGCAATATAAGTTCACCGCTTTGCAGTCCTATCTTTTCCGTCCTTTCGGATACCAGAAAACGGAACTGACGGCTACTTCAGACTGGACCTTTAAAAATTTCTGGAACCTCCAGTTAGAAGCGGGCGCCACACCTTTCTGGTTCAACGATTATTTTGAGCTGCAAACGCCATCCGATCCATATGCCACACCCCGTCAAAAACTGAAACGATCGCCATTTTATTACCTGTTTGCCGATGGTAACAGCGATAACCGGAAGCGTTTATTTATTACCTGGAGCCTGGGCATTTCTGAAGGGCCGCTGCCTGATAATACTTTTTATAAAGTTGGATTGGACACCAGGTATCGTTTCAGCGAAAAGCTTTCTCTTAATGCCAGCTATAACCGTCAGCACGATAACGGTTTGTTTGGCTATTCGTTTGTGCGCGATGGACTGACCGGCGCGCCCATCCTTGCCAGACGACAGTATACTGATGTTTCTACCATTGTAAGCGGCATCTATAATTTTGCGCCGCGTATGAACATGACTTTCCGGGCCAGGCATTTCTGGAACCGGATACTTAATACCAATTTATATAATGTAAAACCAGACGGATACTGGACAGAGCGGCTGGACATAAACGCCTCCACGCAGGACGTGAATTATAATGTATTCAACCTTGATCTTTTTTATACCTGGGATTTCCGGTTGGGCAGCCGTATCATCTTTGCCTGGAAGAATGCGCTGGGTTCGGAGTATGAGAATTATATTAATGGAAGCGTATTCAAACGATATATTCCTAATGCCTCCAGAGTTTTACAAACGCCTCATGGAAACGAATTCACTATCCGTTTTATTTATTTCCTCGACTACCAGCAGTTTAAATGATCAGTTGATCCTGACCAGCGAATTTTCCACTATGGCAAAAGCCGTTTCTTTTTCTTTTGGTCTTACTGAAACCGTTCCCGTGAACTTGCTGAAAGCAGGAAGTATACAATAACGCTCCGTAAAATAAAAGCAGGGGAACCTTAGCGATTGTTTGCCCAGTCCATGAATCGTAATGCCAGGATGAATATGTCCTGAGAAAACATAATGATCATTATCTTCTCCGCAGTCGCCGGGATCGTGCTGAAAACAAAAGCCGGAAATGGTTAAGGTTTTTTCCCATACTTCAATGCCGGTTTCATAGTACCAGTTTTTGTGAAGGATATCATGATTGCCTCTTACCAGTTGCACGGGAAGCGATGGAAAATCATTTCTCCAGCGCGAAAACAGATCCAGTTCTTTATTGGCGGTACTATGAAACATATCGCCAACAACAATAAGCCGGTCAGGTTTAAAATACTGTACCTGGGCTACTAATCTTTGTATGTCTTCCCGGAAAACAGATTGCGGTACAGCGATACCCGATTTCCGGAAATGCCCGGTTTTGCCGAAATGAAGATCAGAAACGATCAGCGCCTTCTCCCGCTCCCAGAATATGCTGCGGTCGGAAGATAACCAGAAGGTTTGCTCTTTAATGGAAAACTGTTGTAAAGCGTGCATACGTGAATGGCAAATATACTTATCAGTACTTTATGAGGGCGACACACTTATTTATTTAGCTGCGCCTGCATTCGTTTAACCCTGTCGGCAAGTTGTTCGGAAGATAAATTTTCACGGAGACTATCCACTTTTAATGGAAAGCAGAAAGGCGTTAGTCTTTCGGGAAAAGTGATCACGATGCGCGATTCATTAATACGCTTAAGCGTATCTCTTAACCGGCGTTCCTCCATTTGTTGTTCCATCACTTCGTTGTAGGCCTGCTTTAGTAGCAGGTTGTCTTTATCATATTCATTAAATACCTGGAACAGCAGCGACGCAGAGGATTGAAGATGTTTTGCTTTTTTATGCTCGCCGGGATATCCCTGGAAGATAAGTCCCCCAATCACCGCTATATCTCGAAATTTTCTTTTAGCCATTTCTGCCGAGTTAACGCTTCGCTGAATATCGGACATCAGGTTATCCATACTGAATAATTCTTCTGCATTGGAATCATCTAGCGGTATAGGCTGATCGCTGAGTAATTCAAATCCATAATCATTCATGGCAAAGGAAAAGGTAATAGGCGTGATCCGGCTGATGCGATAGGACAGCAATGCGCCCAGCGCTTCATGAACCAGCCTTCCTTCAAAAGGATAAATGAAAAGATGAAATCCGTCGCGTGTTTCAATATGTTCGATCAGCAGTTCATTTTCCTGTGGAATATGCGAAAGCCGCTGCTGAAGCGCAAATAAAGGTTCCAGGACTTTTATTTCCCGGTCGACCGGAGTTTTGTGTTTTTCCACCACGCCATATGCTTCACCAAATTTTTTGCGCAGCATGATGCCGAGGTTCGCAGATAAAGGCATTCTGCCGCCCTGCCAACTGGGAACGATCGATTTACGCGAGGTGGATTTGCGCACAATGGCCGTCATGTCTTTGATCATTATATATTCCAGATTTCTTCCCGACAGCGTGAATACATCGCCAGGTTGTAAACGGGAAATGAAAAATTCTTCGATCACGCCGATATAGCCGCCCGACATGAATTTTACTTTCAGCATCGGGTCGCTCACAATTGTTCCGATATGCAAACGATGACGCATAGCCATTTTCCGGCTATTGATCTTATACAAGCCGTCGATTACTTCCACTTTTTTAAACTCGTCATACTGCTGCAACGCATTTCCGCCGGAGGTAATGAAGTAAAGCATCTGGCGCCATTCATCATCGGTGATCTCGCTGTAACAGTGCGTGCCCCGAATTTCTTCAAGAATTTCTTCTGGCCGGAAACCATCTGACACCGCCAGCGTGCACAGGTATTGTATCAGCACATCGAAACAGAGCATAACCGGTTCCCTGCTTTCGATAAAGTTAATGTCTTTAGCTGCTTTTAAAGCGGCGGCTTCCACCAGTTCCAGCGAATGGGTAGGAAGAAAATATATTTTGCTTACAGCGCCGGGCTGATGACCGCTTCTGCCTGCGCGTTGCAGAAAACGTGCCACTCCTTTTGGCGAGCCTACCTGTATAACGGTCTCGACTGGTCGAAAATCAACGCCCAGGTCCAGGCTGGCCGTACATACCACTGCTTTGAGCGTACCGCTATGCAGAGATTCTTCCACCCATGTTCTTAATTCCATATCTATAGAGCCATGATGAAGCGCTATGGCGCCGGCAAGATCGGGCGATGCTGTAAGCAGCGCCTGGTACCAGGTTTCGGTCATACCGCGTGTATTGATGAATATCAGCGTTGTACGACTGTTATTGATAATGGGAATTACTTTTTCCACCAGCTTTAGCCCCAGGTGGCCGGCCCACGGATATTTTTCTATTTCATCCGGGAAAATGGATTCCACTTCGATGGGCTTAATGATATTAGCGCGAACCAGCTCTCCAATGGTATAGTCGCCATTGGCAGATTGTAGCGACGACATCAATACTTCGGCTGCCTGTTCGAGATTACCGATTGTGGCGCTGATTCCCCACACGCTAATCGGCCGACCCTTCGGAGCGTTTTGTTTTCTTCTCATTCCTAACAGCCTTGAAATGCCTAGTTCCACCTGAACGCCTCTTTTGCTGCCCAGCAGTTCATGCCATTCATCTATCGCGATAAGCTGCAGATGATCAAATAATGATGGATAATCTTTTTGAGCCAGCAACAGGTGTAGGCTTTCTGGGGTAATGATCAGCGCTTCGGGCATCTGGCGTTTTTGCTTCTGCCTTTCATTCATAGGCGTATCGCCATTTCGTGCGCCTACTTTCCATTTTAATCCGAGGCCCTCAATAACTTCTTCCATTGCCCGGCCAATGTCTTTAGCCAGCGCCCGCAGGGGCGTTACCCATAATAATTGCAGACCGTTTTTTGAGCGTGTGGCATAATCGTCGGGATAGCGATTGATGAAGTCGATGATGGCGCCAAGAAATACTGAAAAAGTTTTGCCGCATCCAGTAGGCGCATTCACCAATCCCGACCGGTGATGAATAATATGCTCCCAGGTTTCTTCCTGGAAGGGAAAAGGATGAATATGTTTAGATAAGAACCAGTCGTTAACGACCTGGTATCCTATCGTGGTATGAAGAGGAGTGGTATGGTTCATGATCATTTCGGAGGTAATGCAGGCGACGATTTATTT
>JBDTVL010000204.1:0-5306 GCA_040007215.1 Flavitalea sp. | reverse complement strand
ACGTATTCGTTCAGGACTTAGCATAGCGTTGAAATCGGCGTCAACTTCTTCCAGCCGTGAAGCATAAGGAAGTAATACATGATCTTTTACATGAAGAAATGGTTTTTCGGACAGTTCCTGCCAGTTCGTCCAGGAATGATGGAAATAGAGCGAAGCGCCATGATCGATCAGCCATAGCTCTTTATTCCAGATCAGCATATTGGTGTTTCGGGAAGTGCGGTCTACATTGGTGAGCAGGCAATCTAGCCAAACGATCTGTGAAGCGAGCAGTGGATCGATAACTGTGACTACGGGGTCGAAAGTAATTGCCCCGGAAAGGTAATGGATAGCCAGATTCATTCCTATGCTGGCTTTCAGCAGATCCTGTATTTCTTCATCAGGTTCTGTACGGCCAAAAGATTCATCAAGGTTTGCGAATACGATCTCCGGCGTTCTGAGGCCCAGCGTTCTGGCAATTTCTCCGCCGATAAGTTCTGCAACCAGCGCTTTAATGCCCTGCCCGGCTCCACGGAATTTCAGAACGTACAAGAACCCGTCATCAGCTTCTGCTATTGCAGGCAGGGATCCGCCTTCTCGCAGGGGCGTAACATAACGGGTTACTTGTACAGTCCTGATCTCTGGGCGCTTAACAGTCATATGCAGTCATTAAATATTCATCAGAGCAGCCCTTCCGGAGCTGTGCTGAATTATAATTTTCCTGCCAGTTCTTTTCCAGCTTTGAACTTGGCAACTTTTTTTGCCTTGATCTTAATAGTAGCTCCGGTTTGGGGGTTACGGCCATTCCTGGCTGCTCGTTTAGTAACTGAAAAAGTTCCAAAACCTACAAGTGTTACCTTGTCGCCTTTCTTTAATGTTTTCTGTACGGCATCGGTAAAGGAGTCTAAAGCAGCATTAGCCTGCTTCCTGGAAATACCTGCGCCGTCAACGATCTTTTCAATTAATTCTGCTTTGTTCATAATGCAATCGGTTTAAAGGGTGAGCAACAAATATAGGGAAGATTGGATTTCATAATTAACCAGGCCTAAAAACAGGTAATTAACCCGGCTTGCGCTAATTTTAGATAACAATCGGTTAAAAAAGTTTGATTTATCGATTATTTTTCTTTTCTTTCTGAATCAATCCCATGATTCTGCTTTTTGTTTTCTACTTCTTTTGTGTTTAATTCTAAAGCCTGGAAAAACCTCGGGTCCATCATACCAGGAAAAGCCAATAGATTTTTAAGAAACTTACTGGCAATTATACTTTATACCAGCCGGTGATATTGTGTATTCAGTTAACTGGCGATTACTTTGATGGCATTACAAAACTTATTGGCTTATAAAGGAGTTCTTAGATTCCTTTTTCCTGTTCTGCTGCTTACCCAAAGTGGTTTTGCCCAGGAAAGACAGTTGGCATTTACTTTAACGGATAAAAATTCCGGGCAGCCGTTAATGGGCGCTACCCTTATTTCGCTGGATGGTCTGCTCCGGATTACCAGCGACAGTTCCGGGCACGTAAACATCCCTGCCCCTGTTATAGCCAGGGGAGAAAAATTACAGGTAACAATGATGGGATATAAAAAAGCGATTATTTATTCGAGGTCGCTTACCGGTCAGAAGGAAATCAGGCTGGATCAGGATATTAAAACTTTGCAGGAAGTGGTGATCACCAATAACAACCCGATTGCCAGGGTCATGGATATTCAGATGGGTTCTGAAATCATCACTGCGGCAGAAGCGCGGAAATTACCAGCCCTTTTTGGCGAAGTGGATATCGTAAAATTATTGCAGTTAAAACCCGGTGTAAAGAATGCTGGAGAAGGCTTTTCAGGATTTTATGTAAGGGGAGGAGGCGCGGGGCAGAACCTGATATTGATTGATGATGTTCCTGTATATAACCCTAATCATCTGCTTGGTTTTTTCAGCGTTTTCAATAACGACGCCATTAAAGACGTGAAATTATACAAAGCTGCTTATCCCGCTAAATACAGCGGCAGGCTATCTTCTGTGCTGGATGTGTCAACGCGTGCCGGATCGATGGATTCGATGATGATCAGCGGAGGCACAGGCGTTCTGTCATCACGTTTATCCATTGAAGCGCCTATTCAAAAAGGGCATTCTTCTTTTATTATTTCTGGTCGCAGAACATACTTTGATATTTTTACCAGCACTTTGAACAGGGCCAAAGAAAAAAATGCAGCGTATGAAAAAATTCCGGCCTATTTTTTCTCCGACCTTAACCTTCGTTCCGATTGGAAGCTGAATGCTAATAATATCATGTGGGCCACTGCTTATTGGGGATCGGATCATTTCAGTTCTTTCACGCATGATGTAGCCGCAAAACTGAACTGGGGTAATCGTACGGCCTCCCTTAACTGGAAATCGATTTTACCTTCTAAAGTAGAATTGACCAGTTCGCTATTCTATTCCGGTTATCAATACCAGCTCAGTAACCAGTCGGGATATAATAATCTTCAGATGCGTTCAGGAATTCAAACCATAGGCATGAAACTGATGATCGGCGGTATTAAAACCAGATCACTGAGCTGGCAGGCCGGGGTTGACGGTATGTTGCATAAACTGGATATAGGCGATTTTAAATCATCCTCCGACCTCAGTGGTTTTCATGTGGGAGAAAAGATATCCGGAAATGAAATGGGCATTTTCCTAAACAGCGAATGGAATAAATGGGATTGGCTGGCCATTAATGGCGGCATGCGGGTTTCAGGTTTTTATGCTGCCGGAAAATGGAATATCAATCCAGAACCACGAGTCTCGGCAAGATTCAGCATTACAGAAAATTCTTCCGTAAAGGTTAGCTATACGCGCATGAATCAGTACCTGCATCTCGCTTCATTAAGCTCCGCTTCTTTACCGGTTGATAGCTGGTATCCTTCAACAGAAAAAACAAAGCCTGAATATGCCGATCAGGTAAGCCTTGGCTGGTCGAAGGCTATTGACCACAATACTTTTTTCCTGTCGATGGAAGGATATTATAAATGGATGAACAGACAGATTGAATTCCGCGATGGCGCTAATTTATTCGGCAATCCGAAGCTTGAAAATGATTTTGTATTTGGGAAGGGCGTAGCTTATGGATGGGAAACCTATATTGAAAAAAAGTCAGGCCGCACCACTGGTTGGATTGGATATACACTTTCCTGGACCACCCGCACTTTTAAAGATATCAATGACGGGCAGCCTTTTAAACCGCGTTATGACAGACGACATGATCTGTCCTTGGTTTTTATGCATAAGCTGAATAAAAAACTCTCTGTTAGCGGGAACTGGATATACGGGTCGGGCGCTTATATAACCATTCCTGTAGGCAGATATGTATTTCAGAACCAGGCTGGACGGCAGGTACGGAGTATTACGCCCGTATATGCCGAAAGAAATAATTTCCAGCTTCCTGCTGTGCATAGGCTTGATCTGAGCATGGTGATTGCGTTGAAATCTAAAAAGGGAAGCAGTGATATTACTATAAGCCTTTATAATGCTTACAGCAGGAGAAATCCTTTCTACATTCAGTTTGACGAACGTAATAATAAAGACGGTTATATAACATCCATTCAGCCAACGCTGGTATCCTTATTTCCGTTATTGCCAGGAGTAACTTATAATTTCAAATTCTGATTATGAAAGCTTTTGTCGCTGTTGTATTACTGATCATAATGTTTTCCTGTAACAAGGTAGTAGAGGTAAATCTGCCAGCCTATGCATCGGAAATAACGTTGGAGATGTATCTGGAAAATGGCCGGGAGCTGAGGTGCCTGATTTCTGAAAGTCTGCCTTACACAGATTCGACCATAAATAAGCCACTGGACAGCGCGCTGGTTGTTTTTTCGGATGGAACAAACAGTTATATTTTGCAGAATAAGGCGATACAGGATTGGGAGAATGGCAGGTTATACAACTATTTTAATCCATACATATTGTATCCAGATATGGAGAAAACATACAGCATCTCTATTACGGATAAACATAACCGTGAAGTTACCGCTTCTACGCGTTTTCTATCTGCCGTTACGTTTATTGATAGCGTAGTGGCTAAACAATCGGTCAATAATTCTGATAGCTTCAGCCTGGGTATTGTTTTTAAAGACCCGTCAAAAACCGACAACTATTACCGGCTGCTGGTGGCAAAAAAACTAAACGATTTTAATGCCGGGCAGGCAGATATTTTATTGAATGATATAGGTTTCAATGGTCAGTCGTTCAGTTTTTTTTCCGAACCTGATTATTCAAGGGGCGATTCTGTTACAGTTAGATTATACTCTTTGCAGAAAGAGTATTACCATTATATTAAATCTGTGGAAGATGCGCGTAGTTCAAATTTCAGTCCATTTGTACAGCCTTCCTGGATTAAATCAAATGTAAGCGGTGGCCTGGGAATTTTTACGGCTATTACCTATGATGAAAAAGAGATTATCGTGAAGTGATTTCGTAATATTTATTATAACCTGATAAATTCCACTCTTCTGTTCTGCGCTTTGTTTTCTAAGGTGGTATTGGGAACTGCCGGTTTTGCTTCTCCTTCGCCATCGCTTTGAAGACGTCTTTCCTCAATTGCAAATTCATTCCTAAGAATTATTTTTACCGTTTCGGCTCTTCTGCGCGATAATTCCAGATTAGCGGCATCATCGCCATCGCTGTCGGTATGGCCAACTATTTTTACTTTCAGGTCGGGATTGTCTTTTAATACCGTGGCAATATCTTTAAGCGTTCCGTATGAAGAGGCTTTAGAATTAGCTGAATTAACATCAAATAAAATTCCTGTTGTTGAAAACCTGCCTTCATTTAATAATTTGTTGCGGGTATCCGGTAAACCAGTCGCCATTTTAAAGTCGCTGATAAGCCATAAGCTTCCATCGTTGTTCATACTGGTATTAAACCGCAGGCTGTTGTATTTAATATCGGGGGACAATAAAGAAGGGGCATCTATTACTTTGGCTTCATTGAGATAAACCCTTAGCCTGTTTTGCTGACGCCATACGGACACATGATAGGAAAAGCTGCTCTGTCTCTGAATACCGCTTACCTGTAATTCATTGGATAGAATTTTTTCGCCGGTTTTAGTGTAACCTGCAATATTTATATTCCCCATATAAGGATCAAGTTCGTAATAGCTCCTGTCGGGCCCATATTCGAAAAGCCCTTTTCCATTCAGCGCGTTAAATATTTGAAAGCCAAGGGTGGCTGTATTGGGACCTTCAGGTTTTACGGGAGGAATAAAAAGCACGTCATATTCTATGGTAAAATTGGCTGGCAGACTTTTAATAACCAGGGGAATATAATAGCCCTGTTTAGAAATACTCAACCATTTGC
>JBDTVL010000203.1:0-5333 GCA_040007215.1 Flavitalea sp. | reverse complement strand
ATCGGGAGCGCGGTAAGCGATCCTCCTCCTTTTACCAGACCTCTGATAGATTCAGGAAGATCATTCATGTTCTTTGCTACGCTGTCATCGCTGATCACTTTAGCGGCGCGTTCCAGCAAACGGCTATGGAGATAGAATACATCGCCGGGATAAGCTTCACGACCCGGAGGGCGCCTGAGCAGCAGGGAAACCTCACGATAAGCCACAGCCTGTTTGGACAGATCATCAAAGATGATCAGTGCAGGACGACCGGTATCGCGGAAGAATTCTCCTATGGCAGCGCCCGCAAACGGAGCGTAGAACTGCAATGGAGCAGGATCGGAAGCGGAAGCCGCTACGATAGTGGAATAAGGCATCGCGCCATTATCTTCAAGCGTTTTCATAACGCCTGCAATAGTAGAGGCTTTCTGGCCAATCGCCACATATATACAATACACCGGTTTGCCGGCGGCATAAAATTCTTTCTGGTTGATGATCGTATCGATAGCGATAGCGGTTTTACCCGTTTGCCTGTCGCCAATGATCAGTTCTCTCTGCCCGCGCCCGATAGGGATCATAGCATCTATCGCTTTCAGACCGGTTTGAAGCGGTTCTTTTACCGGTTCGCGGAAGATAACCCCAGGAGCCTTACGTTCGAGTGGCATTTCATACAGATCGCCTTTCAGCGGACCCTTACCATCAATAGGCAGACCTAGCGTATTCACCACGCGGCCCAGCATTCCCTCGCCTACATTGATAGAGGCGATCTTGCCGGTACGGCGCACTTTAGATCCTTCCTTAATAGCTCCTGAATCTCCCATCAGTACCACACCCACATTATCCTCTTCCAGGTTAAGCGCAATGGCCTGTACCCCGTTATCAAACTCTACAAGTTCGCCGCTGCTTACATTGTTCAATCCATACACGCGGGCAATACCATCGCCCACCTGTAATACCGATCCCACTTCTTCAAGATCGGCGCCCGCATTGAAGTTGCTTAACTGCTGGCGTAGAATCGCCGAAATTTCGTCTGATTTAATTTCAACCATAGAGGTATGTTTATCTGATCTTGTAAATAAAATCGTTATTCAAAAATTGTTTCTTGATCTGGTTGAGGTCGTAAGCAATACTGGCATCAATAAGCGTATTGCCGATCTGTAGTACGAAACCCCCGATCAGGTCTTCATTAATGGCGGTGGTGAGTTCGATATTTTTCATACCCGACTGGCTGCTTACCTTATCAATGATATCCTGCTTTACTTTGTCGCTTACAGGAGTGGCGGTAGTCAGTTTAACCGTATGGATCTCCTTCAACTGCTTATACTGTTCAATAAAAGCGAAAGCAATTTCCGGCAGGTTCGATTCGCGTCCTTTCCTGGCCAGCAGGTCATTGAAAGCAGAAGTGATAACACTGATCTTTCCCGCTGTTACCGCCCGGAGAATGGTTTGCTTTTTATCGGCGGAGATAACCGGGCTTTTCAGCAAGGCGACAAAATCGCGGTTGCTTTTGCAGACAGCCTGCAGGTATAGCATATCGTTATATATTTCTTCGAGCTGACCTTTTTCAACGGCCAGGCCTATAAGTGATTTTGCATACCTGCCTGCTAAACGTGGATTAAGCATATTGACTAGCTTTCGGCTCTCCTTAGTTTAATTTTACTTCGTTGGTAAGTTCCCTGATATAATTCTCCTGTTCCGATGTATTACCCAGTTCGCGGCGTAATACTTTCTGCGATACTTCTATCACCAGTTTTCCTACCTGGTTCTTCACATCCGTTAAAGCTGCCATCTTCTGCTGATGTATAGCGGCCTGCGCATCGGTGATGATCTTTCCGGCTTCTATCTTAGCCTGATCCTTAGCTTCATTGATGATCTTATCCTTGGTATCGCGGGCTTCTTTCAGGATCTGGCCTCTTTCTTCACGGGCCTTAGCCAGTAAAGCTTCGTTTTCACTTTTAAATTGCGCCATTTCGGCTTTAACCCTTTCGGCCGTAGCCAACGAATCGGCTATCGTTGCTTCCCTTTCATTCAGCGATTGAAGAATAGGCTTCCAGGCAAATTTTTTCAGTATAAAAAAAACGATAAGAAAAGCCAGAAGGGTCCATATGATCAATCCAAAGGAAGGAATGAGTAAATCCATAACCGCTTATTTTATTAAATCTGTAATTATTTGATCAAATGTTTTTATTCCCCGGAGGGAAAAGTATTTACTGCATTCTCCGCCCTTTGCTTCGAATGCAGTAAATGAAGCGTTCTAAACGAACATAGCCAGGATACCTGCGATTACCGCGAAAAGAGCAACGCCCTCAACAAATGCGGCAGTCAGGATCATGTTTGCGCGAATATCGTTGATGGCTTCGGGTTGACGCGCAATGGCTTCAACAGCTCCCTTACCGATCTGACCGATACCAATGCCGGCGCCTATTGCAGCTAATCCTGCACCGATAGCTCCGCCTGCATTCGCCCAGGCAACTTCGCTTAACAATACTGTGAGTAAATCCATAATTGTGTTTTTATTCTGATTAAAAAAAGACTTGGGTTCTGGTTCTGGGTGACGGCTTAGATGATCACAGGATCATCGGGCCCTATCTGGTGTTTGTCGTGATCGTGATTATTCTCAATAGCCTGTCCTATAAACACCGCCGTGAGGTTGGTGAATATAAATGCCTGTATGAAGGCAACCAGTATCTCGATCAGGTAGATAAACACCGAAAAAGCAATGGATATGGGCGAAAATCCCCATCCGATAGCTTTACTTAATCCGCCGAAGATAAAGATCAGCGAAATAAGACAGATAATTATAATGTGTCCCGCCAGCATATTGGCGAAAAGACGAATAATCAGGGCAAATGGCTTGGTAAACACACCCATTACTTCTACAATGACCATAATCGGCTTGATGCCGCCGGGAACAGGGGGATTAAAAATATGGCCCCAGTAGTGCTTGTTGCCATTAATAGAAATAATGATGAAGGAGATCACCCCAAGCACCGCCGTAAAGGCAATATTGCCTGTTACATTGGCTGAGCCGGGTATCAGGCCGAAAATATTATTGATCAGGATGAAAAAGAATACGGTGAGCAGGTAAGGAAGATATTTCGGGTAATCGTGTCCCAAGTTTGGCTTAGCCACTTCATCCCGTACAAAAGTGATCACCGGCTCGATAGCATTCTGCAATCCTGTAGGCGCTTTGCGGGTGCCGATGCCTTTGGAATATTTTTTAGCGATATTAATAAGCAGCACAACCAGTACCAGTAGCGCGAGCAGCATCTGCACCACGTTCCGGGTCAGCGAAAGATCGTACACCTTTACTTCGGGATCAACAGGAATGATCTTTCCGCCAACCTGTTTGTAACCCTCAACCTCATGTTCGCCATGATGAAAGGCGGAAGACATGAAAACAGAAAGACCTTTCTGGGGAGAATACAATATGACTGGCAGCGGAATAGACACATGGTGTTTTTCGCCGTCGGAACCGGTATAACTCAGAAAATGGAACTGATGGGCATCCAGCACGTGTTCAAAGATCACCTCATTGGCATCGAAAACTTTTTCAGTCTTTTTATGCTCGTTTTCCTGGCCGTAGGATACAGCCGAAAAAAAGAGGTTAAAAAGGCTGAAAGCCGCTACCAATAAGGATTTAAGTCGCCTGGTTTGCATACCTGTCTCTAAATTTGCCGCAAAGATAAGCATGGAGGCTTTAAAAACCGAAATTTGGAATTGTTATTACAAAATAAAGGGCGGTGAACGCCGGGCAGGGAAAGCACAATGCTTATTTCAGGAAGATTTCCTTACGCTTCGCCGATCTATATCGCTTTTACTGCTTTTTCAAACTGCATATGGTACAATTTTGAATAAAATCCGCCCAGGGCCAGCAGTTCTTCATGACTGCCCATTTCCTTTATTTCGCCCTTGTCGAGCACAATGATCCGGGTAGCCTTACGTATGGTAGATAACCGGTGAGCGATCACCACTGCCGTTCTTCCCGAAATAAGTTTGTCAATCGCTTTCTGGATCAGCAGCTCGCTTTCAGTATCAATAGAAGAGGTGGCTTCGTCGAGGATCAGGATAGAGGGATCATACAACAGGGCCCGGATAAAAGCGATCAGTTGCCGCTGACCGAGAGATAACGCCCCTCCGCGTTCCATCACATTATAATCATATCCGCCGGGAAGCCGGAGAATAAAGTCGTGTACATCGATCATTCTGGCCGCTTCTTCTACCTGTGCCCGCGAAATAGCGGGGTTGCGCAGGGTAATATTGTCCATAATGGAGCCCGAGAACAGGAATACATCCTGCAACACCACGCCGATATCTTTTCTCAGGTCGCTGAGCTTGTAATCTTCCGTGCGCTTATCATCTATCAGTATCTCTCCTTTCTGGATATGGTACAGCCTGTTCAGCAGGCTGATGATAGAGGTCTTGCCGCTACCGGTATGCCCAACAATGGCTACCGTTTCCCCAGATTCCGCCTTAAAGGAAACATCTTTCAGTACATAACGCTGATCAATATACGCAAACCAGACATTCCGGAATTCGATCTTTCCTTTTATCCGTTCAATCGACTGGTTGCCTTCCTTTTTAATATAATCCTGGTTATCGAGCACTTTGAACACCCGCTCGCTGGCGATCATGCCCATCTGCAGCACATTGAATTTATCGGCTATGACTCTTAATGGACGGAACAACAGGTTTAGAAACAGGTAGAACGATACCATCTTACCAATAAGGTCCCTGGCTTCCTGGCCCTCCATCTGGTAAGCATGGGTGGCGGCCCACCACACCATCAAACCGGTTCCCATGGCCAGCACTATTTCCACCAGCGGAAAGAAAATAGAATAGGCAAATATGGCTTTGATGTTGGCATTGCGGTGTTCGGTATTGATAGCCCGGAATTTTTTGAACTCCTTTTCTTCTGCCGCGAAAGATTGTACGATAGGCATGCCTGTTATATGTTCCTGCACAAAGGCATTGAGCTGGGCAACAGCATTACGGACGCGTATAAACGATTTATTAACGCTCTCCTTAAATATCCAGGTGCCCACGATGAGAAAAGGAAACGGCGCCATACAGATCAGCGTCAGCCGCCAGTCGATATAGAACATAAACCCCAGTATGCACACAATAGACAGCAGGTCGGCAATAATAGGTATCAACCCTTCCGAAAAAATATCATTGATCGCTTCAATATCATTGATGGTGCGGGTAGTGAGCGCACCGATAGGCGTGGTATCAAACTGCGAAAGATTTAATCCCAGCACTTTCTGGTATACTTTCACCCTCAGATCCTTTACTACCGTCTGCCCCAGCCAGGCGGTAAGGTAAGTGAAGTAGAACCGGAATGCCGATTCTAC
>JBDTVL010000202.1:0-5386 GCA_040007215.1 Flavitalea sp. | reverse complement strand
TATCCTTCAGATCTTTCTTTAAATAATCGGGGTAGGTATCGTTCAGCGTTGCCTGCTTAAATTGCGATGGCGTGAGCTCGGTAGCCCATCGCTTTGCTGATAACATATTGATATCTTTTTTGTAATCCAGGGATACGCCCGGAAAACAGCTCCACTGTATCAGGTCGATCACATGGGTGGTAACATCTACGATGCCTTCGCCCTGCTGTTCAACATCGAAGAACCAGGCCGGTCGCACCAGGGGCTTGCCGGAAACAGTTTTATAAAAATGATGCACGCTTTGTTTAACGATAGCGGGTTCTTTAACGGTTCCTTTTTCCAGATCGCCGAAAACTTCAGAAATATGCATGAACTCTTTTTGCAATATGCTGTTAATCTCAGAACGTTCGGTCATGATATCATAAAGTAATACCTTATTTTTTTCTGCGCTGGCGAAAGCTTCCAGCAGTGAGTTGAAATCTGCCGTATTAATAGCCATCGGTTTATCAGCCAGCACATTGAATCCTGAATCGATGGCCTGTTTGATGTACGCCGTCTTTTTCTGGTTGTTGCCAGCTATAACCACAACGTTACCTGCTTTTTCACTGAACATCTTTTGAAGGAAATCGGGACCTGAATGCACTTCTTCCTTCCAGGAAGTTGGCGATTCTGCCCGCGTATTGTATTGTTTTACCAGGCTGAGATGAGCCTGCAGCTCCGGTCCTTCTGGCGCATACACGTGAACGATAGAGTCAACGCCTGTATACATATATTTCTGGAGCAGGGCGGCATGAAAATGACCCGGGTCCAGGGTGATCAGTCGTATCATGTATTCATTCTTTTGTTCTTTTACAGAGGTATCGGTAGCGGCATCCTTGCAGGACAGGCCAATGATGGCCGACATAAATAGGATAACCGGTATAATGGATAACTGTTTTTTCATATTGAATAATTGATCAGGATTACCATGTTTTAATGAAGTATCGGGCTTAGCGCTTCGCGACCTGCTGAAGCCCGGTTATATAATATTTTTCCGCCTACTATGGTTGTTTCAATATTGATCTGTTCATCGAATATCACGATGTCTGCATCTTTGCCTGCCGCCAGCGAACCTTTCTTCGCCAGAACGCCCATGATCACCGCAGGCGTGGCGGTCATCATTTTTACTGCGTCGATCAGCGGCGCTTCAGCCAGGTGGATCATATTGTATACCAGTCGGTCTGTGGTGGCTACGCTACCTGCAAATGAATTCTTTTCGGGCAGCAGTTTGGCGACGCCATCTTCAATGATCGCTTCCAGGCCGGTGTTTTTATTGCCAAGAATTATTTTGGAGCCTTCAGGCATTCCTGCTCCACGGTTAGCGTCGGTGATCAGCGCGATCCTGTCTGCGCCTTTTATTTTATAAGCCAGTTTCAATAAGGGCGCCGGAAGGTGTTTCCCGTCGGCGATCAGTTCCACGCTCATCTCGTCGATAAGAAAAGCGCTTTCCACAGCGCCGGCATAACGGTAAGCCTCTCTTCGGGTAACGCCCGACATACCTGAGTAAAGATGGGTGGCCAGGGTATAACCATTTTCAAAACCTTTTATCACTTCTTCATAAATAGCATCTGTATGCGCCATGGCGGCAAGAATACCCTTCGAAGTCAGGTAACGGCCAAATTCCAGCGCTCCTTTTAATTCAGGAGCTGCGCTCCATCGCGAAATGTTTTTTGAATAGGCGATCACCTCTTTGTATTCTTTAGGATCGGGATCCCTGATATACCGCGCATCCTGCGCGCCTCGCTGGTTCATGGCGAAATAAGGACCTTCAAGATGCATGCCCAGGAACTGCGCCCCTTTATTATTTTTCTGATGAGCGCTATCGTACAGGTCCAGCGTTTGATATAAGCCTTCCTGGTTGCTGGTAAGGGTGGTAGGCGTCATGGAGGTTGTTCCGAAACGCGTATTTCCTTCTGCGATCTTTAAAAAAGCTTCCTCGCTGCCGTCCATGAAATCATCACCCAGGCTACCATGAATATGAATGTCGATAAATCCGGGAGCTATATATTTTCCCTGCGCATCTATCTCTTCCGCCACTTCGGTTTCTATATTTCCTTCGCTGACAGCGGTGATCGTATTACCGGTTATCAGTATCGAACCGTAAGGAATGATACGATAAGGCGTGATGATCCTGCCGTTAAATATTTTTATAGTGTGTTCTTTCATATTCAATTACTTTCCTTCTGTTGACCGTAAATCATCGTTTCGGCATTATCGTTGTTATTTCCTTTAGAAAAATTCCATCTCCTGATCTTGTGACCATATACAGCATAAAAAGTCAGGTATATATAGCAGGGAAATAATACCCAGTATGCGGTACGAAGGTCGAATTTGTCGGCCAGTAAACCATAGAGCAGCGGCAGGATAGCGTTGCCGCAAAGACCCATGATCATAATGGAACCGCCCAGTTTGGTAAAACGGCCTAGCCCGTCAAGCGCCAGCGGCCACATGCCAGCCCATACCATTGAATTGGCAAATCCCAATAAAACCACAAACCAGATGGATATATCGGCGGTATGACCAAGTACCCTTACTTCACCATGCGTGAATATAATAAGCAGCGTTAGCGCTGTTCCCAGCAGGGTGCAAAATCGAAGCGCATTCACCTGGCTGATGAATTTAGGTATACAGATAATACCGAGAATATAACCAACGATGGTAGCGCTAAGCGTATAAGAAGGAAATACTTTTGCTTCCAATAGCTGAATATGCATAGATCCTGCATAACCGATAATAGTATCGATGGCGATCACCTGAGTGCCTACATGCAGGAAGATGCCGATAGCGCCAAGTATCAGGTGAGGAAAATGAAAAATGCTGGCCTTGTTTGAATTGGTTTTTGACAACTCTTCCGATTCATGCTCTGTATCGATTTCAGGAAGGGGGGAGAAACGCACCATTAATCCCAGCAGTACCAATGCAACGCCTACGATGGAATAAGGAAGAATAACTCTCCTGATCAGTTCATCCAGCGCGGCGGCTTTCTGCACCGCATTCATCGAAGGCAACTGTGCGAAAAGTGCATTATCGGTAGCTTTAAGGATCACTGCGGCAAAGATGATCGGCGCCAGTATCCCCGCTCCTTTATTGCAAATGCCCATGATGCTGAAACGCTGTGCGGCCCTTTCTTTCGGGCCAAGGACCGTGATGTACGGATTGGCGGCGGTTTGTAATATCGCCAGCCCTGCGCCAAGGGTGAATAGTCCCGCCAGGAAAATTCCATAGGTTCTTAATAAAGCGGCGGGAACGAAAATAAAAGCCCCAATGGCCATCGCCCAGAAACCGATCATCATGCCTTTCTTGAATCCTGCTTTTTTTAACAGGTAGGATGATGGAACAGACATCACGAAATACGAAATGTAAAAGGCAAAAGTAACCAGGTACGATTCAAAGTTGGTGAGTTCGCAGGCTATTTTGAAATACGGGATCAGGATAGCATTCACCCACGATACAAAACCGAATATAAAAAAGAGCACCCCGATGATGAGTATGGAAATGCGGGTATCCCTGGGGGTCAGAGACGAGGCATGTATCGCCGCCACTTGTTTTTTCATGAGCAAAATTTATGGGTACGGATAAAAGCGGGCCTATATTTTTGGTTCCCAGCCTGGCTGGTAATCGCGTTTCCAGTATTGCTGGGCTTTTGCATTATTAATGATATGCCCATTTTTAGGATCGATATGCAGGGTTTCTCCCGAACGCTGGGCAATATTGCCCAGTTGTACCAGCAGCGTACTTTTAAAACCGCCAACGATATCAGAGTTCAGTTTAGCTGTGCCCCTGATGCTGTCGAGAAAATTGAGCAGGTGAATATTATCAAGGTCTTTCGAAGGGTTGGAAAGATCCTTTGAATCTACAATAGATTCGCTTTTTTCTTCCTTGATCAGTTTGTCCTGGAGGTCATAAGCGGCGTACGAATTTTCGCCGCCGATTTTAAGCGAGCCTGTATCGCCGTAAAATATAACGCCTACACCGCTTCCGTCGATAGCTGCACTGTTGCAACTGCGTCCTTCCCAGGTCATGCTGGTATTATTGTCAAATTCCATAGCGATCACCTGGGTATCGGGCGTCTGCCAATCATCCTTATAACGATAACGGCCACCTGCAGATGTGACTTTAGTAGGAAAATCTACGCCTAATCCCCAGCGGGCGAGATCAACAAAATGCGTTCCGTTGTTCAGCGCTTCGCCGGTTCCCCAGTTCCAGAACCAATGCCAGTTATAATGGATCAGGTTGTCTTTAAACGCAAGTCTTGGAGCGGGTCCCTGCCAGAGATCGTAGTTGAGCCAGGAGGGTACAGGCGCTTCCTTACCTATTCCTATCGAGGGACGATTATTGGTGTACCATGTTTTGGCAAAATAGGGACGACCTATGATGCCATTCTGCAGGGCTTCAATGCCAAGTCTTACATTGGGATAAGACCTCCGCTGGTTGCCCATCTGGATCACGTTTTTATGTTTGGCTACCGCAGCCAGCAACAGTTCTCCTTCATGAGGATTATGGCTGCAGGGTTTTTCGAGGTAAACATGCTTCCCTGCCGATGAAGCCAGTATGGCTGCGGGCGCATGCCAATGGTCGGGAGCGGCCACTACCAGCGCATCGAGCTGTTTATCTTCCAGCGCCTTTCTGAAATCGGGCGATGCCTTGGGGCGCGATTGCTGTATTTTTTCCACGCTGTCTATGCATTTTTCCGCCGCACGGGTATCTACATCACACACATAAATGATCTCGCATTTTTTAATGCCGGCAAAATTATTCGAAAGGGCAAGACCCCTGGAGTTAACGCCCATCATAGCTACGCGTACGCGCTCATTGGCGCCCATAATATTGCCATAACTCTTGGCGCTGAAACCCGGAAGTACGCCGCCGAAAGAAAGCGCTGCCGCTCCGGTCATTGTTTTTTTGATGAAATCACGACGTTTATTGTCCATGTAGCGATGTTTTCAATTGGTTAAAAAAATAAAAGAATAACAAAAAACAAGCCTTATTGTGTACGTACCCGAAACTATATAAAATATTCGAGACAAAAAAAATTATAGCCTGCCGGCGCCAGTTAAATGGCGCTGATTCAGGAAATCAATCCGGCATAATGAGGCGATTTTTTTAAGATGCCCCCGCTTTCCCGGTAATATTCCCTGTCCAGCGTGAACACGCCTTTATTTATCTGTGTCCACGACGCCCCATTGGCAGGATTGTAAGAACACATCTTGTCCCAGTATTTATAATTCTGTTTGCCATTTGTTTCCAGCAGACCTGTTTTTAAACCGGGCAGAGGAGGAAGCCGTGCGGCGATATTTTTGTTCCATTCCACGAGTATGGGATTGACGGTGAGATCGGCGCAGAAACAGGGAACGTTATGCTCCAAAGC
>JBDTVL010000201.1:0-5400 GCA_040007215.1 Flavitalea sp. | reverse complement strand
TTTTCAACGCAATATGGAGTTTTCCACATTGAGGCACACATTTTGTTAATAACTTATTCCCATTTTTCTATCTCATTAGATTCTATATGCTGAAAGGACTGCTGTTGATCATGGCAACCTGGACCGCCCTAATCGGCTATAGCCAGGTTAAGCCTGCTGATTTACCTGATATTTCCGACACCCGGATAGAGGATCCTAATAGTATGATCTTTGAACTTACCCACCAGGTTAAGGAAAACACCAAAGTGTCGATATCCTGGAAACTTCGCGATTCCATTCCTGAATTTTTCGCTATAGAACGCAGCGACAATGGAAAAAGTTATGAAGTGGTGTCTGTTCTGAACAATCTTTCCGCTCAGCCTTTTTATACCTGGATAGATGATGCACCGAAAAAAGGGAAAAGCTTTTACCGGATTCGTTATTCATTGAAAGATGGACAGTCTAACTATTCCAAAACTATTTCCTGCCTGATCGAGGGATTGATAACATTCAAATTTTATCCCAACCCAGTAGACCAGATCCTCATCGTTCGTTCAGAAATACCCATCGACGTATATGTTCTCGATCCCACAGGTAAAATAAGAATAACCCAACCGAAAGTCAACGGCCTTCAAACCATCAATGTTTCATCACTGGAAAAAGGCATCTACCTCATCCGTTTTGTGGACAAGCTCAGTAATACCATCAGTCAGGAGAAACTGTTGAAAAACTGACCCAATTCAATTAAATATTTAAGTAGCGCAGTTGGGATTGAGTAAAACTACTCAAACATTAATTACTGTTGTATATATCAGTAATGCCCCTTATTTTTACATCGGTTTTTCATAGGATATTGGATTTTAAAAACGGGGTTGAATTTTTATTCTGACCCCTTTTTCTTTTTATACTCTTCCCGTCATCAGCAAGTCTTCTGAAATGCACAAAAGAAGTTATCGCCGCACAAAAATATTTTTTCTTTTATTTACTCAGGAACATTCCGGCCATCAGGTATCGCCAGCGAGCGCCATCTGAAGCATAAGCCGAATGCGCATGCGGCGCTTTACTGATCACCGTGGATTTTAATATTTTTTCTGACACCAGTTTTTTAATAGCTTCCTGGTAGTATTCCTGCAGCGCTTCGCTTTCCATCCATTGACGCTGAGGTGGTTCAAATGCGATCTTGTTCTTTCTCCAGGTTAGCTGGCTGGGCAGCCTATCGTTCATTTCCTGCCGCAGCATCCATTTTGTCCAGCCATCGTGTATTTTGGAGGTGGAGGGGAGGGAGAAAATAAAGCTGGCGAGTTCATGACTAAGAAAAGGAAGCCTCGCCTCTCTTCCATGAGCCATTGCATTCCTGTCGGCATACCTTAACAGGTCTTCCAATCCATGCCGGCAGGCATCGTAATGCAGGATATCATTAAGTTTTTTGATAACAGGCTTATATAACCGCCGGGAAGGTCTATAGGCTTCTTTAAACTCTTCGGTTATAAAATCATTCGCGCCGATCCTGGCCGTTTCCCTTTTACTGAGCGATGCAGCGGTTAATGACGGGGCAAAAGAGGCCAGCAGGTTCTCAAATCCCCAACGAAAAGGAATACCGTTCTGCCGCAATGCTTTGAACTCCCGGGCTACTTTGCCAAATTGTCCCTGGCTAATCAGTTCCTGCAAAAACCAATGAATGTATTTAGTATACCCGGCAAAGACCTCATCAGCGCCCTGTCCATCCAGTAATACGGTAACGCCATGTTCTCCCGCTAACCTGTAAACGCAGAATTGCGCATATACGCTGGCGGAAGAAAAAGGTTCTTCCTGCACATACAGGAGACGCTCCAGGTCTAAGGAGAAGCCTTCCGCTGAAGGAAAGACTGTAAAGTTTGGATAGGAAAAATGTTTGGCGGCCTGAGCGGCATAGACCGATTCGTCTTTTTCGTACCCTGGAAATACTGCGGTGAATGTTTTCAAATCAACATCGAAACCCGATGCGGATATACCTGAAAGAATAGCAGAACTATCCAGCCCTCCGCTTAAACTGGCCCCCAGCGGCACATCGCTTCTGAGCCTCCTGCCAATGGAGGCGGCAAAAAGTTCTGCAAATTCTTCTTTAAACAAATGCCCCTTCGCATTAGTTGAATAATCTTTTTTAAGATCCCAGTACCTGTTTACGGTCAGCTTACCTGTAGCGAATGAAAACCCGAGGTAATGTGCGGGGGGCAACTTTTTAAAAACGCTGTAAAAAGTCTTGGAAGCTTCGACCGCATCTGATACATGGCCAATGGCCAGGTATTGAAGCAACAGTGGGTTGTCTGCCTGACTTTCCAGGCCTGCGGCAATTAAGGCTTTCATCTCCGATCCAAAATATAAAGTGGGCGTAACAGGATCAAAATAATAATAAAACGGTTTTTCTCCAAACCGGTCGCGGGCGCAGAAAAGGGCGTTGAGCTGCTTATCCCATATAGCAAAGGCAAACATGCCATCAAACAACTCCAGGCATTTTTGCCCGTAATGATCGTATGCCGCGAGGATAACTTCCGTATCTGTTGCCGATTGAAAAATATATCCCTTCCTGCTGAGCGTTTCTTTTAATTCAACGTAATTGTAAATCTCGCCATTGTGGATGATCACATATCGTTCAAGATAATGCATTGGCTGATTGCAGGCGGCTGATTTGCCAATAATGGATAACCGACGATGGCCAAAGGCTGCGCGACCATCATCGCTGATCCAGAATGCCTCTCCTTCAGGACCCCGGTGCGCAATGGCGTCGGTCATTTTTTGTAAACGACCAGCGGAGATAAACGAAGGGTTGGCCGATATGATGCCTGCTATGCCACACATGAATAAGCGCAGATATGAAGGCTGAAGATAACGCTAAAACATGATCGGTAATGCAGCCTGGCTATTGTCCCAGGCTATGGTCAGTTGCATACCTTCTGCCGTTTTTTCAAACTCCATGGTAAGCGCTTCATAAACATGCTGTACCTTATTAACGGGTATCTCGAACGAGTAAATATCTTTTGATGCATTGATCTTGAGGCCCCAGGTAAAAAGATCGCCATTTAATATGATCGTCCATTTGTCTTCGTAAGGAATGCAGTATATAATATAGCGGCCTTTCTTAATGATTTTCCCGGTGATTTTTACGGGAACGAAAAACTCGATCTCGCTGGCTTCATTAGCGCCTAGTCGCCAATGCGAGCCGTATTTGATCAGTCCTCCGAAGATTGCCCTCCCATCTTTGAAGGGGCGGCTGTAGATCAACCTGGCAATCGGAGGCTCGGTAGTTTTACCCGTCATTTTCAGCACGGGGTAATCGACGGGATAATAGCTCATATCCATAGGCGACTTATCCACCCCACTCACTGTCATTTCTTCATTTTTTGGGTGAGAGGCAGGAATACGCTGAATAGACTGTACAGAAGCTCCCGTTTCTTTTGATTTACAGGAATAAAGCGTTACCAGCATAGCCAGCAGATAAAAGATAAGACCTTTGTTGGCGGTTAACATGAGGTTAAATATCAGGTATTTTTTAGGTGTCAGAAATTAAAAACAATATTGGCTACAACATCATCCCAGGCAATCACAAGATTGGCGCCTCCGGTGATCTTTTCAAACATCATGGTAAAAGCCTCAGCGGGCTCTTCAAGTTTTTCCGGCGTTATCTCTACTCTCAATACATCCTTGGTCTGATCATAATGAAAAGCCCCCCAGATATCCGTTTCCTTATTAAAGATGATCGTCCATTTTTCTTCGAAGGGAACCGCATACATCGTGTACCGCCCTTTTTTCAGTTTGGAACCCTCAACAGTAGCGTCTTTAAAAAGCTCTATCTCCGTAGCCTCATTAGCGCCGAGCCTCCATATCTCTCCATATTCCACCAGTTCGCCAAATACCATACGTCCGTTTTTCTGCGGGCGGCTGTAAACGATACGGGCAGCCAGCGGCTCTGTTACTTTATCCTGGATCTTTAAAATGGGAAAGTTGCAGGGGTAATAACAGACATCCATAGGTGATTTATCCATAATCGTTAGTTTCGACTGGCAAAACATGGCGCTTACAGAAACCAGCATCAGGGTGATCAATAAAAGGGATCGCTTCATGGGGCATACTTATTTTACGGCGCAAAAATAGAACAATGCATCAATTAAGGGCAACCATTCATCCAACCGGTTAATGACTTGCAAAAAACCGGAATGTAAAATGTTAAATCAGGTTTCCCTGATTATTTTATGGAATGTATCCAGCGAAAACTCTTTTAAAGCAGGAAAAAAGAGGTCATACCAGGCGTGAAGGTCGTTATAATTCTTTTCAAAAAGCAAGAACGCATCGCTGCTGTCGGTGAGATATGCCGCTCTCCTCACCAATCCTTCAAAGCTATTGGCGATTCCCCACGAAAACTGGTAATTATATAGCCAGTCATGTTGTTTCATATGCGGGAACATAACTGTAAATGGCAGAGGAAAAACCTGTTTAAAACCATCAAGCTGGGCATATACTCTTTTTGTGAAGGCTCCGAAATCATTAGCCCTGTCATCGGCCAGCGACCTGGCCAGGAAATGATCATATACCACATCCATGAATGCAGAACTGTATGCGCCATACACAGGTTTAAATATCTGTTTGGCGCTTTTGGTAACTGGGTGTTCATCGGTAAAAGTATCAATGGCGCGGTGATAGTCTATGCCGGCAAGGATGTACGGCGAATAATCGAATTTCTTTTTCCCCTTCACATAATCGCTGATCATATTGCCTGTTAATATTTCAGGATGCTCAAAGGAGAGGTATGCATGGGCGAGGTAATTCACTTTTACAATATACTCCAAATACGACTGGCCGGATGTCCAAATTTACCTTCCGCTATTTGGATTTACCTTTTTCATTTACAGTACCTTCGCAGGCATAAAAACCAGACATGACTAAAGGACCCATTTCCACATTTGTTCAGCATCATTACCGCCATTTTAATGCCGCCGCCCTGGTGGATGCCGCTAAGGGATACGAGCAGCATCTGCTGGAAGGAGGAAAGATGATGATCACCCTCGCCGGCGCCATGAGTACGGCAGAGCTGGGGGTTTCTCTTTCGGAAATGATCCGTCAGGATAAGGTGGCTATCATAAGTTGTACGGGAGCGAACCTGGAAGAAGATGTCATGAACCTGGTAGCGCACAGTCATTATAAGAGGGTGCCCAACTACCGCGACCTTACGCCGCAGGACGAATGGGACCTGCTGGAGAATCATTATAACCGCGTAACCGATACCTGCATACCTGAAGAGGAAGCTTTCAGGCGCCTGCAGAAACACCTGGTTAAACAATGGAAAGATGCGGAAGCCAAAGGAGAACGTTACTTCCCCCATGAATTTTTATATAAAACAGTGATGAGCGGCGAGCTGGAGCAGTATTACGAAATTGATCCAAAAGATAG
>JBDTVL010000200.1:0-5416 GCA_040007215.1 Flavitalea sp. | reverse complement strand
ATTAGTGAACCCGAATTCTTTTTTCAGGTCATTAAGCAGGTTGAGGATCTGTGCTTGAATGCTCACATCCAGGGCTGAAACCGATTCATCGCAAATAATAAAGGAAGGTTCAAGGGCTATCGCCCGGGCAATAACAATACGTTGGCGTTGTCCACCCGAAAATTCGTGTGGATAGCGGTAGTAATGGTCCGCGTCCAGGTTTACCTTTTCCAGCAGTTCAATAACTTTTTCTTTTCTTTTTCTAGCCTGCGGCTGAAGGCCATGCACTTTCAGCGGTTCTTCAATGGCGGCCCCTACGGTCATCGAAGGGTTCAGCGAGGAATAGGGGTCCTGAAAGATGATCTGCAGGTTTTTCCTGAATTTTCTAAGGCAGGCCGGGTTGAGCAGGCTAAGGTCGGTTCCCTCATAAAGGATATTTCCCGAGGTAGGAGGTATCAATTGAAGGAGTGCCCGGCCCAGCGTTGTTTTACCGCTACCTGACTCGCCTACCAGCCCGAGGGTCTCCCCGGCGTAAACCTCAAAACTTATATCATTGACGGCTTTAATAAAACTTAAAGGCTTTCCTAACAGCGATTTCCTGCCGGGGAACCATACTTCCAGTCGGTTGACGGTAAGTAAGGGCACCGGGACCGAAGTGAATGGCTCAACGGAGCTTTTGGATAAATGGGTTACTGAAGAGGATTCATCGCCGGATTTCAGCAACGACTCTTCAGAAACTATTGATAAAGGGTCAGTTTCCTCTGATGGCAAATCAGTTTTTCCTGGATTGCTTTTTAAAAAAGCATCATGCTGAGTATTTATAAAAGCTGTTTGTGCACTGCCCGGTTGCGTGCCGCCTGGCAAAAGAAAATCGCTTACAGAGGGTAGCCGCGTTCCCTTTGCATATAGGGAAGGGCGGCAGGCCAGCAGCGCTTTCGTATAGGGATGAGCGGGAGCGCTGAACATAGATGATACGGCGCCTTCCTCCACAATAGATCCCTTGTACATAATAATAGCCCTGCTGGCTATTTCCGCTATCAGCCCGAGATCGTGCGTAATAAAAATAACCCCCATCCCGGCGCCCGATTGCAGTTCGCCGATCAGTTCCATTACGCTTTTCTGAACGGTTACATCCAAAGCGGTGGTGGGCTCATCGCAGATCAGCAGTGAAGGATTGCCGCTCACGGCCATAGCGATCATTACTCTTTGTTTCTGTCCGCCGCTGACCTGGTGGGGATAGCGGTTAAATATAAGCGCGGGATCGGGCAGCTTCACTTTTTCAAAAAGGGCAAGCGTTTTTTTCCGGGCTTCTTTTTCCGGTATATTTTCATGGAGGCGAATAGCTTCCATTACCTGGTAACCGCAGGTGAATACGGGGTTGAGCGAAGTCATCGGTTCCTGGAAGATCATCCCAATTTGTTTACCACGTATCGATCTCAGCTGTTTACCGGTCAGCCCGATCATATTGTATTGATGATGTCCATCGGGCGAGAATAATATTTCTCCCTTCACATATTTTGCCGGAGGAGAAGCGAGCAATTGTAGTATAGCCATTGCCGTTACAGATTTTCCCGAGCCGGATTCGCCGGCTATGCCTACAATTTCACCGCGCTGGATAGTAAAATTCACTGCTTTTACCGCCGTAACGGCGCCGGAGTCATTAACAAAATCAACCTGCAGGTCTTTTATTTGTAAAAGCGGGAACATCATGCTGAATATTTAACGGGTTCAGAAGCGGAGGTGTCGTACCGTTAATGCTCCGTTGATCAATTGCTTCAGTGAATCAATGCCTATTTTCAGGTGCCGTTCTATATAATCGGCGGTAATTTTTTTATCGCTTTCTTCTGTTTTGATGCCTTCGGGAACCATGGGCTGATCGCTGACCAGCAACAGTGCGCCGGTAGGTATCTTATTAAAAAATCCTACGGTGAAGATCGTAGCTGTTTCCATATCTATAGCATAAGCGCGGATCTTCTGGAGATAATCTTTAAACTCATCATCATGTTCCCAAACCCTGCGATTGGTGGTATACACGGTACCGGTCCAATAGTCAACCCCATAATCGCGAATAGTGGTGGATACCGCTTTCTGCAGCGCAAATGCAGGCAGCGCGGGCACTTCGGGCGGGAAGTAATCATTCGAGGTTCCTTCGCCGCGGATGGCGGCAATAGGAAGGATCAGGTCGCCCAGTTTATTTCTTTTTTTCAGCCCCCCGCATTTCCCCAGGAATAAAACGGCCTCCGGGTTAATAGCGGTCAGCAGGTCCATTACTGTAGCGGCGGTAGGGCTACCCATGCCGAAATTGATCAGCGTAATATCGCCTGCGGTAACGCATTGCATGGGTTTGCTCATGTTGGCCACGGTAACCTTATTCCATTCTGCAAACAAACGAACGTAATCGCTGAAGTTGGTCAGCAGTATATATTTTCCGAAATTTTCGAGGCGCTCGCCGGTGTATCGGGGAAGCCAGTTCTTTACAATTTCTTCTTTTGTTTTCATCGATCACTAATTTACTGATTCCCTGCGGAACATAGTAAAACGGTTTCCTGCGAAGAATATTTTCCTTAAAGGGTTTCATGCAAAGTGCAGAGAGGTATAAGCTGTAAAGACCATCATGCTTTCTTTGCGTCATTGCTTCTTTGGTTGCATTGTGTGGAACCGGCCTCCTGGCAGGAAATGCTTGCCGCACGTGAAACTCTCGCTACCTTTACCGCACATGATCAAAATCGATTATCCCCTGTATGAATTCCGGATGAAGAAGGAAGAAGAAAGGGAATTTATTTTTGATGAGATCAGGAAAACCTGGTTACGGTTAACGCCCGAAGAATGGGTGCGGCAGAATTTTGTTCAGTACCTGCTTCAGGTAAAAAAATATCCCTCCTCTTTACTGGCGCTCGAAAAGCGCATACAGGTTGGCGAGATGTCCAAACGCTTCGATATACTGATCTATGATGCCGGCCATCATCCCTGGATGATGATTGAATGTAAGTCGATGGAAGTGGTTTTGCGTGAAGACGCCCTGCGCCAGGCGCTAAGGTATAATATGGCCATTCCTGTTCCCTACCTGGTTATTACTAATGGGATTTACTGTATGGCGTTTCATAAAAATGATAACGGGCTTGAGTCAATTGCGGAGCTTCCGGAATTTTAAAGGTAATCCGGTATAAAAGGCCATGGATATTGTTGTTATGTCTATTGCCTGAGGCCCAAACTTTGAATAAATGAAAGCTTTCTACATTATATGGTTAAATTTGTAAACATATTATGATGTTAAATGAAAGCAGATTCGTTCGCCTTTAAAGTGTATGATCATCTTAGAAGGAAGATCTTAAGCAACCAGATACCCGTTAATACCCGGCTTAAAGAAGACGAATGGGCTAAGCGGATTGAAGTTAGCCGGATGGCCGTACGTGAAGCGTTGACAAGATTGCTGGGTGAAGGACTGGTACTACTCGGAGAAAAAGGAGGATACTATATTAAGCCAATGACCCCGGAGGATGTTCATGAACTGAGAGAACTGCGGGAAGTATTGGAATTGGGAGCTTTAAAACTGGCGATCAAAAAAATAAGCAAACAGCAATTCGAAAGCCTGGATAAAATCTGCGATGATTTTTCGGGAATGGCCGCCAACCAGTATTTTAATGGCGCGCTGGAAGCGGATATGAAATTTCATGAAACCCTGGTAGAGCTTTCCGGCAATAAAAACTTATTACAAACTTATCTATCCTCTCATATTCCATTGTTTCATCAGAAACTCGGCGCCTCGAAAAAAAGCGCAGATGATTATGAGCAGACCGATGCCGAGCATCGCGAGCTTGTTAAGGCATTAAAGAAAAAAGATATGGCAAAAGCCGAAGATATTCTTATTAAACATTTTGCCAGGGGCGAAGCTTTTGTGCTTGACCTGTTATAAAAATCATTCTTCTTCCTCTTCGTCCACCATCATTTCATCCCAGTCTGTTTTTTCTTTGTAACCCACTACCCATCGCAGGGCCGCAAGCCTTTGAAAGCAGGCACGGGCATGAATACCCGAAGTATTTTCTTTGCGGTTAACGATCATATCGTTGAGGTAAGCGATTACATTTTCGTAGAATATATATTCATCGGTTATCTCCTCTATATTCCTGAAATGCGCATCCAGGCAATAGTCCTGCGACGGGGAGCCTGCCGATGGCACATTATTGAAGAAATCGTTTGCATGCAGTTCATTGCATTCACTGGTTGGTTCGGCGGGCAGGCTTACTGCATCGAGTATCCAGGCAAATTCATAAGCGGCTTCAAACCGCCAGGATAAACCAGCTTTATATTCTTCTGTGGGATCGGGCGACCTGAAAAATTCTTTTTCTGCGGTGGAGGCTTCCTTCCAGAGTTCCTCTTTTTTCAGCCATTCCATCACTTTATCGCTTTCGTCAAAATTGTAGGCGGTAAGGGAAACGCCCAATAGGGTCATCATTCTCCGGGCTGCCTGGCTGGCGTTAACGGGTAATACCTCTGAATCCGGGCTATGTAAAAACTCCAGGTTATGTTTGTCTATTCCGTAAAGGTTAAGCCTGGCTTCCAGTAAAGCGATTCTTTTATTGAGGGAAGCGGCAGCATTGCGTTTGGCCATGATCGATCGGGGCTGAATGCCAATTGCCTTTCATTAAGGGAATATTCCCAGCTCGGCATAGCTTGTTCCTACTTTATCAATAGCCACCACGTATGCAGCGGTGCGCATATCGGGGATGGCCGGATTATTTTTCCATACCTCCATGATCTCGCGGGTAGCTGCGCTCATGGTTTCTTCCAGTCCGCTTCTTACCAGGTCAACTTCAT
Source organism: Flavitalea sp. (assembly GCA_040007215.1). Classification (GTDB taxonomy): domain Bacteria; phylum Bacteroidota; class Bacteroidia; order Chitinophagales; family Chitinophagaceae; genus Flavitalea. The sequence continues at coordinate 622 of JBDTVL010000200.1, read as the reverse complement.
CGGGGCCATGCATGATCAGCAGCCGGTCGTTGCCATTAACCTGTTTCCCGGTAAGTCCTTCAATCTGCTTCAGAATATGTCCATTCAGGTTTTCGGTGAACCGTTTTTCCATTCGTCCATAACGTACATGGCTAAGGTTTTTCAGCCATTCAAAATAGGAAACGGTTACCCCGCCGGCATTGAGGTACATATCGGGCACTACCAGTATTCCTCTTTTGATGAATTCTTCATCGGCATCGGGAGTAAGCGGTCCGTTGGCCGCTTCCCCGATTATCTTTGCTTTTACCCGGGCGGCATTTTCTTTATTTACTACATTTTCCAATGCGGCAGGAATAAGAATATCGCATTCCATTTCCAGCGCATCGGTATTGTGGACAAAATTGATAGCGCCTTGAAAGTTGAGTATAGAGTTTGTTTTTTTCCGGTGCGCCACTACTTCGTCCACATCGAGACCATTCTTATTATAAATAGCGCCTTCATATTCTGCCAGGGCAATAACTTTTGCGCCGGCTTCCTGGAAAAATTTAGCGGTATGATAGCCCACATTGCCCAAACCCTGCACCACGATGGTTTTTCCTTCCACGCCAACGGACATGCCCAGTCGTTGCATCACATCGGGCAT
>JBDTVL010000199.1:0-5416 GCA_040007215.1 Flavitalea sp. | reverse complement strand
GCGGGAGCAGATGATGAGTATAGTTCTTATTCAGGCACTTCAATGGCCTCGCCAGCCGCTTCAGGCTCGGCATTCCTGCTGCAGGAATATTATGCAAAACTCCATAGCGGCGCTTTTATGCGCGCTGCAACGCTGAAAGGAATCATTATTCATACCGCCGATGAAGCGGGAACAAGCGCAGGACCCGACTACCAGTATGGATGGGGATTGATGAATATGCAGAAAGCTGCGGCCGTGATCACCGCTGCAAACAATGAGCAATTGATCTTCGAGCGTTCCTTAAAAAATACCGGTAGTGATTCTGTGTTTACTATAAATCTTGAAGCATCCGGCAACGGACCTATTACCGCAACTCTTAGCTGGACTGATCCGCGGGCAAAACTGGATATCAGCAATACGCTTAACAATACTACCCCCAGGCTGGTTAATGATCTCGACCTGCGCGTTATCAGTAATTCAGAGGTAAGCCTGCCCTGGATACTTGATCCCGCCAATCCATCGGCCCCGGCTACCCGAGGCGATAATACAAGAGATAATGTTGAAAAAATAACTATCGCCAATCCAACGGCAGGTGAAAAATATACCGTTAAAGTAGGGCATAAAAGATCGCTGGACAGAGCCGACCAGGCCTATTCTCTTATTGTAAGCGGCGCCAAACTCAGCGCCGATGGGGGATCGAATAATTTATCGCTGGTCGTTGCGCCTACAGTGAACGCTGGAAGATTCAACCTGCAATTCCTGCTCGAGGAAAAACAGGATGTATCTGTTTCAATCTTTAATATGCTCGGGCAAAGGGTATATGTAAAAGCTTACCCCGCCTTCCTGGGGCAGTTCTCTGAACTGATCAGCGTTCCTCACCTGGCAAAAGGCATTTATATATTAAAGCTCATGCATGGCGATAAAGAAGAAATTAAAAAAATAATCATCGCCAGGAATTTATAAACTAGCGATCTTTTTTGGGAAGCCCGGCTCTTACGAGGTTATAAGAATCCTGTATCCATTTCAGGATGAGTTTGTCCGGGAGGCTATTGTCCATCAATACAGTATTCCAGTGCTTTTTATTCATGTGATAGCCTGGTAAAACGGCGCTATATATTTCCCTTAGTTCCACAGCTTCTTCAGGGTCGCATTTGAGGTTAATGCTGGAAAAAGATTCCAGGCTGGCCAGTGCAAACATTTTTCCTTTAACTTTCATGACAAGCGCGTCCGGGCCAAAAGGAAGTTCTTCGGTGGTATCTGGTAATGATAGGCAGTGATGCCTGAATTCGTCAATGTCCATAGCTGAACGCTAATAAGGTTATTTAAGACCCATCATTTTATTGTACTGTCCGTTATCAGGATAAATTTAATTATCCCTGGTCTTTTGTCCATTCGCCATTTATAAGCCGAAGAATGCCTAATGGATTTTCTTTTTGTAATGGTTGCGGCAGCAGGCGATCGGGAAAATCCTGGTAAGCCACCGGCCGCACGAAACGATAGATGGCGGCAGTTCCTACTGATGTGGAACGCGCATCTGAGGTGGAAGGAAAAGGCCCGCCATGCTGCATGGAATGACACACTTCAACGCCGGTAGGGAAACCGCCATATATTACCCGGCCCACTTTATGAACAATGATATTAATGACGGAAGCCAGCGCTCTTTCATCTTCATCAGTTGCATGTAGCGTTGCAGTGAGCTGGCCTTCCATCGACTGCAATACTTTTTTCAATTCAGCCTCGTCCTTACAGTTTACAACAAGCGTTGCGGGTCCGAAAATTTCATCGCCAAATTCTTTTTTAGAAAGGAAGCCGGCTCCGCTAACCACATAAGCCGCCGCATGTGCCTGGCTTTGCGCATCATTACCTGGTTCAGCGCTGGCTAGTAAACTGATTTCAGCCGCGACTGCTAAGGCGTTTAATCCTGCTTTATAAGCCTTATAAATATTTTTATTCAGCATGCTTGCCGGAGCGGCGGCGCTGATATTCGCGGCAAATGATGTAAGAAATTTTTGGGAGGCCTCGCTGTCAATCAAAAGTACCAAGCCAGGATTGGTGCAAAACTGTCCGGCGCCAAGCGTTACTGAAGCGGCAAGATCTTTGGCGATCTTTTCCTGCTGATTCACTAAAGCGTGTTCAAATAAAATAACCGGATTGATGGCGCTCATTTCTGCATATACAGGAATAGGATCGGGACGATTTACCGCTGCATTAAATAAAATCATTCCAACGCTCCTGGAACCTGTAAAGCCAACCGCTTTTATAGCCGGATGTTCAACCAGTTTAACAGCATGGTCATGCGAAAGATATAAAGAAGAAAAAACGCCTTCGGGCATTCCTGTTGCCTGGGCGGCTTTGATAATTGCTGAAGCGATCAGCTCATTTGTTCCGGGATGTGAAGAATGAGCTTTCACCACTACAGGGCAACCTGCCGCTAATGCAGAAGCTGTATCGCCTCCGGCTGTGGAAAAAGCCAATGGAAAATTGCTTGCGCCAAATACGGCAACAGGTCCTATAGGAACCAGCATTCTGCGGATATCAGATTTCGGAAGAGGCTGCCTTTCGGGCTGCGCTTTTTCTATACGGGCATCAACCCACCATCCATCGCGGAGCAATTTGGCAAAAAGCTGCAACTGTCCGCAGGTTCTGCCTCTTTCACCAGTGATTCTGCCAACAGGAAGGCCCGATTCTGCCGAACACCTGGTGATGAGTTCATCGCCCAGCGCCATGATCTCCTCGGCTATCTTGTCAAGGAAAGCCGCCCTGCTGGAATAGGAAAGCTGGCTGTATATTGGAAAGGCGGCGGCTGACACTTGCAGCGCCGATTGAAATTCATCATCTGTAGCGGTGAAAAACTTTCCAGGCAGGTAGTCATTCAATGAGGTAGCAAATGCCTGAAATGACTTCTCTCCTTTTGCGCTGTTCGTATAGCCTATAAAATTACTTCCTGTTAAAGCCATAGTATTTATTTGAGGCAAAATTAAACCAATTGTTCTGCAAATAGTTCAACAGATTTTTATCCTTCCGGCGATCAAATTTTACCCAAATCAGTTTCTATACCTTATCGGCAGAATAGACGATCCCAGCTTTTCTTCTGATTTCATCCAGTACCTCCATCAGCATAAGGGTGTCGGCATGTGTCATCACCGGGCTTTCCAGCAACCCCTTCCTCAGGCATTCGCCAACATGCCTTGCTTCATATTCATACCCATGTCCCCCGGTTTCTCTTTCCACATTTATCACCTGAAGACTGTCAGGTTTGTCCGAATAATATTCTATTACCGTATCGGGCGCATAGAAGCGGTGCGTAACCCTTATCCTTCCTTTATTACCGGCAATATCCGCTTCCATAGCAAGATTTGCTTCAAAACTGGAAAACAACTGCGCCATCGATCCATTGTTATAGCGGAACAATACGGCGCACTGTGCATCAATGCCGGTAGATGCAGGCTTCATATATGCATCGATATGATCGGGCCTTCCCAGAACGCTCATGGCCATGAACACATTATAGATGCCTATATCAAGCATTGTTCCTCCTCCCAGCGCCGGGTCAAATACACGGGCAGGAACGGGAGGCGTTGGCACAAAACCAAAGTTAACGATCACCGAAGTTATATCGCCCAACGTACCAGCTTTCAGTATTTCCTGAAGTTTAATATAATGAGGGAGAAATTTCGTCCATAGCGCTTCCATCAAAAATACCTTTCTCTTTTTAGCAAGGTCAATCATCTCGTGCGCCTGCCAGCTATTCAGGGCAAATGCCTTTTCGCATAAGGTGGCCTTATCGTGATTAAGACAGAGCAAAGTATTTTCGTAATGATGACTGTGCGGAGTGGCCACATAAATCACGTCTACCTCCGGATCACGAGCCAATTCTTCATAACTGCCATAGGCATGCGCAGCGCCGAACCGAACGGCAAATGCTTTTGCCTTATCAAGACTTCTGCTGGCTACCGAAGTAACAACGGCATCTTCCACAAAGGAAAGATCGGCCGCAAATTTGGCGGCAATATTGCCGCATCCCAGTATACCCCAACGAATTTTATGCTGCATAAAAAAAATTAATCTGTTTTAATCCGGCAGTAATTATAGCTTTCAAAGATAGGCAAGTTGATTTATAACCTGGTTCAATCCTTTAAATTGTTACGGGTAATAAAAGGCAAACAGATTTGATTATACCTGGCTTCCAGCCCCGTCTGATTTCTATGGGTATTGTAACACGAAAAAAAAATACTTACCTTTAATATAAGATGACAACAGCAGTCTTCATACTGTATCCTCCTAAAAAGACGCGTAAAAGGCGTCCTGTATAATTTTCTTAATCTCTTCGCAAACATAGCTGCTCCCGCCACCTTTCTTCATATAAATAATACGTTATGCTTTTCCAGCAATACGATTCCTATACGCTTACAGATCATCATACCTGGTCGGTATTATACAATCGTCAACTCGATTCCATAAAAAAATTCGCTTATCGTCAGTTCCTTAAAGGAATTGATCAACTGAGATTCCTACCTGAAGCGATCCCGGAATTTAATGCGGTCAACCGCCGGTTAAAAAATATTACCGGATGGACCATCTTTGCCGTTCCCGGCCTGATCGACAACCAGCTTTTTTTCGAGCGGCTTTACGAAAAAAAATTCGCTGCAACCACCTGGATCCGTAAACCTGAACAGATCGATTACCTCGAAGAGCCGGATATGTTTCATGATGTATTTGGACATGTACCCCTGCTTTCTGATCCGGCTATATGCCAGTACCTGAAGGGCCTCGCTGATCTGGCCAGCAGGTATAACTACCAGGAAGAGGTAACCGAAGCCATTGCCCGTCTTTACTGGTACACCATCGAGTTTGGACTGGTGAAAGAAAACAACATTTTAAAAATATATGGAGCAGGAATTCTTTCTTCCATAGCAGAAACAGCTCACTGTCTTTCCGGTAAACCGGCGCTGAAACCTTTCGATCCTCAAAAGATCTTACACACCCCTTATATCAAGGACAGTTTCCAGGAACAATATTTTATCCTGGATAATTTCGAAGATCTTGTTAATGTAATTCCCTTCTTAACCGATTATTTTAAGAATTATACATCAGGGGGCAGCAAATTATATTATCAGAAATAGCGCTTGCGTCTTATTGCGCTTCACACCCGGCTTGAACATTGTTCTTGCTTTCCGGAACAGGTATAAAAGCAAAACAAACATTACATATTTTGACAGGTTCCTTAATGAGTTTAAAATAAACTGTATCGCCAACATTCAGCTTTTCAGGAAAATCGCAGACATTGGTTACGCTGAACGCTTTTTTGATCGATTCGCCGGTGGTTTCATTGGTCCAGGCCGTATCGGTGATCACAGCTCCGGTATCGCTGCTTAACAAGCCAATCACCCGCTGGCCGCAGGGGCCTTTAATCTTTAAAATGCCCTGGTAACAATCG
>JBDTVL010000198.1:0-5428 GCA_040007215.1 Flavitalea sp. | reverse complement strand
AACGCCGATACAGTAATCCATACTTTTTAATACCATCGGATAAATCTTCTTCAGCCATGGAGAATCGCCGTTGATGCGCCAATCGCGGTAAACTTTCATAATACCTCCCAGTTGACCGTCGGCGGCGGCATGGAAACCAGGCTTTAACGCGCTGATAGGTATATTAGCTCTGAAACCCTGATGCCCTTCCATATTCTGGTTTTCGCAGAACTCGGTATTGCGTAACGTTTTTTCAAGTTTTGGGAACAGGTGAGGAATCGCCTGAGCATAGTTCCATACATGTGTGCAGGATCCGTGACAACAACCGCTGTCATCTCCGCATCCTTCCCAGCTCCATAAACGCCCGTCAAACTGGCGAAGCACAGTTGGCGATTTAATAATTGTCAGGTTTGCCGCAACAGCCTCCAATACTTCGGCCGGCAGTGTGCTGGAATAAAAGGCATCTTTAAATAGCGTAGATTTTTTATTAAGCTCATCATAATGATCTGTCCAGTACGAGGCCACTTCTGCAATACTGTCAAACCTGCCACTGTACCAGGGTTTGTAATTAGCAGATAAAGATTTTGGTCCATTCACATCTCCTAACGATTCCGGTCCGGAGCAGCATCCCGATTCAGGATCGCAGTTTATCTTTTCTGCGCTCATATCTTTGCCAATCCGCAAATCAGTTTCAGGAACATACCAGGCCATCATCAACTTAATGGTTTTTGAAGCGCCGGGAAGCAGCGAAAACGGAATATATAAAGAACCTCCTGGAGCGTCTTTTTCAACAGGGTCAGTAGGTTTCAGAAGCCCATCCCTTATATTATTCCAGGCCATTGTTAATGGATCCCACCATCCTCCTCGAAACCAGCAATGATCAATGATACCATTATCCTGGTCTGTATAAATAGCAAAATCGCCTTTAAGAAAGGGCTTCTCAGCAGTACCCGTCTGAGACAATACAAATCCGTTTTTTATTTTATTGATCGAGTTAGAGCCTTCATTTTCTATAGCCAGGAAATTTTTGGCATTATAAGAAAAGATGGCGTCGATGGTTTTGGTACTGGTATTGGTAAACCGATATTCCAGCGCTCCTGCTGGAAGACTGGAATTATCTTCATCAGTAGGCACAAAAGGACTCCAACCAGTTAACTGAACTTTCAAAGGAAGATCGTTGTCCTTTAATTTAATAGTACCATAAGGAAATGTAGTAGTAAAGATCGCTTCTTTAAATCGTGGTAAACCGAAAGTGGCGCCGGTAGCGCCATTACCTGTTCCCTTTTGTCCAAAAAATTTCCATTCCGGCACCTGGCCTTCTATAACTTTTGCGCCATTTTTTAATCCTTTAATATGAATTGCCGCGAACATAACGGGTTCATTGAAAATATCGGGTTTATTACGAACGCTCATGTGCGAGATGGCCCCGGAACCTTCGAGGCAAAACATGCCTGCCCCTATACCTCCAATCGGGAAGGCAAGCCTGTTAAGATTATCCAAGGTATAAGAAGCATTATACTTTCTTTTTACAACAGGAGCTTGTTTATCGGGCAATGCTTCCTGTTGAACATTTTCCTTTGTATTGGCCCTGAGTATTGGATTAGGAACAGCGGCGCCAATACCCCCAAGGGTGATGGCTTTTAAAAAAGAGCGGCGTTTATTTTTTCCAGACATGACAGCAATGTTTTAAAAATTATTTCAATAACCCGGCTCCAGGTATAAATTGCAGGCCTATCAACGATTAAACTTAGAACAAAAAAGAATATACGATTAGCCTAATCTGGTCAATTTGTAATACTATCTTGTCAGCGCCAAAACAGATCTAAGGCTTAAAGGAAATAAACATTTCAATCTAATTGTTACGTTTTTATTACTTTTAGTCGTAGCTAAAAGTATTGTTCCATTGTCTGACAGCAAACTGCATATAGAAAAAAAACTTTTACGCCAGGTAGCAGAAGGCGATGAAAAAGCCTTCAAAATACTTTTTGACGGCTATCATGCGCATTTGTTCAACTATATTTTAGGCATTACAAAATCACGCCAGGTTGCCGAGGAACTGATGATGGACGTATTTCTTAAGATATGGCTGGGCAAATCACTGATCGTGCAGATAGAAAACTTCGATTCCTTTCTTTTCCGCGTGGCGCATAATAAATCCATTGATTTTCTTCGGGCTGTGGCGAAAAACCCTAAATTTAAGGACCTTTTATTTGCAGCTATGCACCGCGAAACCTCCGCGGAGGCAGATAGCCAGATATTGGTCAGTGAGTACGAAAGCAGGCTTCGGGATGCGGTATCCCTTCTTTCCCCTCAGCGGAAAAAAGTTTACCAGCTAAGTCGGGAGCAGGATATGACGCATGACCAGATTGCAGAACACCTGCAATTGTCAAAGAATACAGTGAATAATCATATCGTTGAAGCGCAGCGATTCGTTCGTCATTTCTTTTTAAAAACTTCTGTATAGGTATATTTACCTGTTCTGCTACCTTATTTCATCAGCTCGCTCCGTAATTTTGAGATCATTTAAAAAAAAACGCAGTTTCATTAGTTGTTAGTCTCCATTTTATCGTCATCAAATCAGAAACCTCCTTTTCAGGCTAACTTTTCTGTATGAATGATAATAATAAGTGGCAAACCCTGTTGGAAAAATACCTGGCCAACTTGTGTACCAAGGAAGAACTAGACCATTTTCTCAGAATGGTTGAGGAAAATCCAGAAACCGAAGCTTTTTCAAAAACCCTGAATGACTACTGGCATAAAACATGCGATAAAGGTTTACGGGAGCCATTAAACGCTGAAGCAAAATTCCAGGAACTCATGCAGGAAGCAGGAACGCGGGTTCCGCCGGCTATTTTCCCCTTATCCCGAAAAATAATAAATGTAAAGATGATGGCCGCCGCCGCAGTCATAGCGCTTCTTTTCCTGGCTGCCGGATATTTCTTTTACCATTCCCGGAACCTCTCAAAAGAAATGGGGGGCGGTCCGGCGATGACCGCCGCCATTACCCCTGATATTGCGCCTGGATATTCCGGCGCCATTCTAACGTTGTCCAATGGAGAAAAATTAGTGCTTGACAGCGCGCAGAATGGCAGCCTGACCACGCAGGGAAATACCCAGGTGGTGAAATACAATGGACAGCTCACCTATAAAAATGAAACCAGCGGCGAGACGAAGATTTTGTATAATACCATGAGTACCCCCAGGGGAAGACAATACCAGCTGGTTCTTTCTGATGGAACGCAGGTATGGCTTAATGCCGGTTCTTCCATCACCTATCCAACTGCATTTTCGGGTAAGGAAAGAAGAGTGACTATGACGGGAGAAGCGTATTTCGAAGTGGCTAAAAATGCCGGGATGCCCTTTAAGGTTATTGCGAAGAATGCGGAAGTATCGGTGCTGGGCACTCATTTCAACATTAATGCTTATGCCGATGAACCCATTATGCAAACCACGCTGATCGAAGGAAGCGTTAAAGTGAGTAAAGGAAAGGAAAGTGATCTGCTTACTCCCGGTCAGCAGGCGCAATTATCCGAGGTTGGGCGTATACAGATCGTCAGAGAAGCCGATGTTGAGCTTGCGCTGGCCTGGAAAAATGGTTTTACCTCCTTTAAAAGTGCGGATATAAAAACCATTATGAGGCAGGTAGAAAGATGGTACGACGTATCGGTAAATTATGAGGGATCTACTCCTGAGAGAACCTTTACAGGAGATATTTCCAGGAACGCTAATCTTTCGCAGTTACTCAGGTTGCTGGAAGTAAGTAAAATACATTTTAACATCAATGGAAACAAGTTAACGGTACTACCATAAAACTATCAGCCATATGATCTAAAGCCTTGCTGGTTAACAAAAGAAAACCGCTTCGAGTTCGAGTCGAAACGGCTTATAGCTGAGTTAATCATTTATCACAATCGTTGCAGACTGCTTATTATTTAACTCAAACATTACAAATGTATGAAAATTGTCGTTTGTGCGCCTCCTTCGGGAATAGCGCCTTCACTAACCAAAACGTTGCGGATCATGAAATTGTCATTCATCCTTCTTTTCGCAACTTTTTTGCAGGTAAATGCGAAAGGATACTCGCAGATCTCCTTAACTGAAAGAAATGCACCACTGGAAAAGATTTTCAGCCATATCAAAAAGCAAACAGGATATGCTTTCTGGTATGAAGACAAACTGCTCAAAAAAGCGAACCTTGTTACCATTAACGTACGCAATGCAAGTCTTGAGGAAACTCTTCAGCGTTTATTAAAAGAACAGTTTCTGACTTATGAGATCATAGGAAGAACTATTGCCATCAAAGAAAAGGTCGTTCCCAAAACGCCGGAAGATTTTATAGCATCTTCAACTGCTGAGGATCGTAAAGGGAGGGTTGTAAATGAAAAAGGAGAGCCGCTGGAAGGCATAACGGTTAGCGTAAAAGGAACCAGCAAAGCCACTGCCACCAATGCCAATGGCGAATTCCTGCTGCTGAATATCTCTTCTAATGCTACGCTGATATTTTCATCAGCAGGGTATACCACTCAAAGCGTGAACATCGCCAGCCTCACCGATATTAAAGTGGTCATGGCCATTGAGACCAAACTTCTTTCAGATATTGTAGTCACGGCGCTGGGTATTTCCAGGGAAAAGAAATCAATAGGTTTCTCTGCACAGGAACTTTCTAAAAAAGACCTCACCGACTCGAGAGATATCAATGTAGCCAATTACCTGACCGGTAAAATAGCGGGCGTGCAGGTTTCGTTGCCTGCAGGCGGCGTTGGCGGCTCAAGCAAAGTGATCATAAGAGGTATAAGTTCCATTACCAATGAAAACCAGCCTTTATATGTGGTGGATGGGATTCCGTTAGATAATTCACGGTTTAATGAAGCGCAGGTATTCAATTCCGGTCATGACTTCGGCGATGGCATTGGAAATCTTAACCCTGAAGATATAGAATCGCTTAATGTACTTAAAGGCCCTAATGCCACTGCGCTCTATGGTTCCAGAGGAAGTAACGGCGTTATTATCATTACCACTAAATCCGGCAAAGCAGGTAAAGGTATTGGCATTGAAGTTAATTCGAATGTAACGGTAGATAAGATCAACCTGATCCCCAAAACACAGAATAAATATGGACCGGGATATGAAGACATGAACGTGTATGGCAACCTGGTGAATATCGACGGAACAAATTATGAAACCCTGGAAACCTGGCACACGGATAGTTACGGCCCGCTAATGGATGGCAAATTATATGTCAATCCTTTCGTACTGGATCCCAGCGCAGCGCCCACCACTTTTGCGCTGCTGCCACAGCCGGAAGACAATGTCAGAAAATTCTGGAAGACGGGCATAGTGACCAATAATTCCGTTGCGCTTTCAGGAGGCAATGAAAAATCATCCGCCAGGCTTTCTTTTTCCAATACAACCATCAATGGTATAACGCCAAAACATACCGAAAATCATC
>JBDTVL010000197.1:0-5442 GCA_040007215.1 Flavitalea sp. | reverse complement strand
CCCGATTTACAGATGATGAGCAACGGCATTTTAGTTTCGAGGCTGCGGTCGGCCGCCCTGGAAATTCTTTCTCCCATAACGCTGCCCAGCGATCCGCCAATAAATTCAAAGTCCATACAACCTACTACCAGAGGTTCCTGTTCTACAGAACCAACGGCTATGCGAATTGAATCGGTAATATCGGTTTTGGCCCATGTTTCTTCCAGTCTTTTGCCATATGATTTGAGATCGGTGAAGCCCAGGTAATCTTTCGAACGGATATTTTCAAACAGCGTTTCATACTGGTTATCGTCGAAGATGATCTCAAAATATTCGGAACTGCCTATACGGTGATGATAGGCGCATTTCGGGCAAACAAACAAGCTTTCGCGCAATTCGGTTACCGTACATATATATCCGCATTCGGGGCATTTGCTCCAAAGCCCTTCCGGCGTTTCCTTTTTCTCGGCCGTACTGGTAAGGATGCCTTTTTTGATCCTTTTGAACCAACTGGTTTTGGTCTCTTCACTATTACCTTCTTCTCCCGCCAGGTTGGCTTCAAAGTCCTCATCCTGTCTCATTAAGTTGATTTTAGGCGGCTAAGATAGGGAATTTGATATTTGTACTCTTTAAGCCTCCTTTTAATAGTTTGTTTAAACCTTTCTACTACAAAAAACCTTCGCTTATTCCATAATATGGGCTTGCTGCGCTATTTTTGCATTGGTTCTCAGTTCTTCATAGATCGATTATTGTTTATGAAAGACCTCAAAAGTCAAATATTACATACATGAAATGGTCCGAGTTTTTCACATCCTCCGTTGGCAAGAAATTCATAATGGCTTTAACCGGTCTTTTTCTTATCAGTTTCCTGGTGGTCCATGCGGGCATTAATGCCTGCATTTTTAATGACCTTCCCATTTTTGATGAAAATGATAATGGAGACATGTTTAATAAGGCAGCTCATTTTATGGGATCCTCTTATGTGATCCGTATTATGGAAATTGGCCTTTTTGCCGGCTTTATCATTCATATTATCCAGGGCTATACCCTTGAAGTTAAAAACCTGGCCAGAAGGGGAACAGGATATAAAATGAACCTGGCTAATAAAGGAAGTAAATGGTATAGCCGCACTATGGGTCTTCTGGGTACGCTGCTTTTATTATTCCTGATCATGCATATTAGTCATTTCTGGGTGCCTTCGAGGTTCGGCGGACTGGAAGAGGTAGACGGAAAGGGTTATCATAACCTCTTTGCACGAATGGTAGAGGTTTTCCAGAATCCGTTTATAGTGATACTCTATGTGCTGGGGTGCATTTCACTTTCTTACCATCTGATGCATGGTTTCCAGAGCGCTTTCAGAACGCTGGGCGTTCATAATAAAAGATATATTAAACTGGTACAGTGCGCGGGTACGGTTTTTTCCATCTTCATACCCCTGCTGTTTGCGCTCATGCCGGTTGCTATCTATTTTGAATGGGTAGGGTAACGGTACAATCGCTGTTGAATAATAGGTTTTGAGAACAATTAATTCTGCAAACTGTAATTTATTATATGCTCAATTCAAAAATACCTGAAGGCCCGCTGGAAACTAAATGGAACGATTATAAGGGACATGTTAAACTTGTCAATCCTTCCAATAAACGTAAGCTGGAGATCATTATCATTGGCACCGGACTTGCCGGCGCTTCTGCCGCCGCTTCTCTTGGCGAGCTCGGCTATAAGGTAAAAGCGTTCTGTTTCCAGGATAGCCCCCGCCGTGCGCATAGTATTGCCGCACAGGGAGGCATCAACGCCGCAAAAAACTACCAGAATGATGGCGACAGCGTATTCAGGTTATTTTATGATACCATAAAAGGCGGCGATTATCGCGCCAGAGAATCGAATGTGCATCGGCTTGCGGAAGTGAGCGTTAATATCATCGACCAGTGCGTGGCGCAGGGCGTTCCTTTTGCCCGCGAATACGGCGGGTTGTTAAGTAACCGATCCTTTGGAGGAACACAAGTGCAGCGCACCTTTTACGCCGCGGGTCAAACCGGACAACAACTGCTGATCGGCGCTTACCAGGCGCTGGAACGCCAGATAGCGCTGGGAAATGTAAAGATGTACACCCGTCATGAGATGCTCGATATCGTTAAAATAGATGGAAAGGCGAGAGGCGTTATCTGCCGTAACCTCATCTCGGGCGAGTTGGAACCACATTTCGGTCATGCGGTACTGTTATGCAGCGGCGGCTATGGCAATGTATTCTATCTCTCTACCAATGCAATGGGCAGCAATGCTACCGCTATATGGAAAGCCCATAAAAAGGGCGCTTATTTTGGTAATCCCTGTTTTACTCAGATCCATCCCACCTGCATACCGGTGAGCGGCGATCACCAGAGCAAGCTGACCCTGATGTCGGAATCTTTAAGAAACGACGGAAGGATATGGGTGCCAAAAAAGAAGGACGACAACCGCAAAGCCAATGAAATACCGGAAGACGAAAGAGATTATTACCTGGAAAGAAGATACCCCGCTTTTGGCAACCTGGTTCCCCGCGATGTGGCTTCCCGCGCTGCCAAGGAACGCTGCGATGCCGGATATGGCGTAGGTAAATCAAAGATGGCGGTGTATCTCGATTATGCGGCAGCGATAGAGCGATATGGAAAAGGTGAAGTAGGAAAGCAGGGCATTGAACATGCCGATGCAAAAATGATAGCTAGCCTGGGAAAGGAAGTAGTGAAAGAAAAATACGGTAACCTTTTCGATATGTATGCCAAGATCACCGGCGAAGATCCTTATGCTACGCCAATGCGTATTTATCCTGCTGTACATTATACCATGGGAGGATTATGGGTGGATTATGAACTGACCACCACCGTGCCTGGATTGTATTGTCTGGGAGAAGCCAATTTCTCCGATCATGGCGCCAACAGGCTGGGCGCTTCGGCATTAATGCAGGGTCTGGCAGATGGTTATTTTGTGCTCCCTTATACACTGGGTAATTACCTGGCCGATGATATTGCAACAAATAATATTCCCACTACTCATCCGGCTTTTGTGGAAGCACAAAAAGCGGTTAGCGATCGTATCGATACGCTGATGAATATTAAAGGAACGCAAAGCGTAGAAAGTTTCCACAAACGTTTAGGAAAGATCATGTGGGATAAATGCGGCATGGCCAGGAATGCACAGGGTTTGCAGGAAGCTATCACCGAGATCAGGCAATTGAAAAAAGAATTCTGGAGCGATGTGCGCATCCCTGGTAGTATCAATGAAGTGAATAACGAACTGGATAAAGCCAATCGTGTGGCCGATTTCATAGAACTGGGAGAGCTGATGTGCGTTGATGCGCTTAACCGTAATGAAAGCTGCGGCGGACATTTCAGGGAAGAGATGCAAACAGAAGATGGTGAAGCGCTACGCGACGATGAACATTTTAAATATGTGTCGGCATGGGAATACAAAGGCGATAGCGAATGGCAATTGAATAAGGAAGAGCTGAACTTTGAAATAGCCAAACCAAGCCAGAGAAGTTATAAATAGTATAGCCGTTCCAACAACAGGAAATTAATTAAAGTACCAGAAATATAAACAGACACAACGAATATGGATCATCAAACTATAAATCTAACCTTACAGGTCTGGAGACAGGAAAACAGTTCTGCCCGTGGAAAGTTTGTTACCTATAAAGTGGGCGATGTTTCCCCGGAAATGTCATTCCTGGAAATGTTCGATGTATTGAATGAACAGTTAATCCATGAAGGCAGCCAGCCGATTGCTTTTGATCATGACTGCCGTGAAGGCATATGCGGTTCCTGCTCCATGCATATCAATGGGAGGCCGCATGGTCCATGGCATGCCACTACCGTATGTCAGTTGCACATGCGCGCATTCAAGGATGGCGATACCATAGTTGTTGAACCCTGGAGGTCTACCGCATTTCCTGTGGTAAAAGATCTGATGGTTGACCGATCTGCTTTTGACCGCATCATCCAGGCGGGAGGATATATTTCTGTTAATACCGGCAATGCCGTTGATGCCAATGCTATCGCTATTGAAAAAGATAATGCAGACGCTTCTTTTGCCGCTGCCGCCTGTATTGGCTGCGGCGCCTGTGTAGCGGCGTGCAAAAACAGTTCGGCGATGTTGTTCATGTCGGCCAAGGTGGCTCATCTTTCTTTATTGCCGCAGGGAGGTCCTGAACGTAAATCGCGCGTATTGAATATGGTAGCGCAGATGGATAAGGAAGGATTTGGTTCCTGCACTTTTACCGGCGCCTGTGAAGCGGTTTGTCCAAAGGAAATTTCTATTACCAATATATCAAGGCTCAATGGCGAGTATTTGACTGCAGGATTAACGGTAGATAAATAATGATAATTGCTTCCATAGGTTTTTTTACAGGCTCTTATAAAGAGTTGAAGATTAGCATTCACATTTTACATAAGAGAATTAATTAAGTCCTTCACTTTTGCGCAGGCCTGTAGTTTTATTCCTCCAGTTTGAATGGAGAATTGTTATTTATTGATTCTCTATTGGTTTCATTACAGGTATTATTTAGCTTCCAAAGAAGATTCATAGTTTTAGCAATATCAATGGGTAGCTACGGTTCCTACTCCATATAATAGGACTGCGACTCCAGGTATATCTCCAAATTCTTCGGTTTTCATGCCTGTAACCAGCGATACGCACACAAAATTATTAGGCTTTTATTTTTAAAACGACTGCTTGAAGCACGTGCTCCATCAGCTTCTATCTCATTACACCAATTGGCGAAAGAAAGGCCGGAATTGGTTAATTGATTTTTAAAGATGTATATAATTTTAATTATTGAAGAAGCGCTACAGTAATAATATATTATAAGATCTCTTCAAGATTTTTATACAACTGCTCAAAAAACATAACCAAAACTCATCGCCATGAAATGGACTAAGAAATTGCTGAGCGTTTTTGCACAATGCCGAAGAACAGCCGTGATACTAATCGTTTATTTTAGCATTCCTGTATTTCTTCATGCCCAAAGTATAAAAGAAATAAAAGGGACGGTTAAAGACAGTGTCGGTCAGGTTCTGGAGGGTGTAAGTATAGTAGCTAAAAAAAGCCGCAGCGGCGCTTCAACTAACGCCGAAGGTCAATATAATATCAAGGTGCGTAACAATGATGTGCTGATATTTTCTTTTTTGGGATATCAATCCTTAGAAATACCAGTAGACAACCAGGCAACAATAAATATTCAATTAAAGACCGCCGTTTCAGACATGGACCAAGTGGTCGTTGTAGGCTATAGCACTCAGAAGAAAGCCACCATTACGGGATCCATTGTCACCGTGGACGGAAACGTATTAAAAAGATCGCCCTCTACAAGTGGTCGCGTGGCCTGCGAGTTCTCTACGGACTGCTCGCCCTGCTGCTGGCCTACGGCGCGGCACGACGCCTGACGAACACGCCCGCCGCGCTGTTGACCGCTGCCCTGGTCGCCATGGC
>JBDTVL010000196.1:0-5452 GCA_040007215.1 Flavitalea sp. | reverse complement strand
GAGGAATGGGTATGCCAAATAAACCCCTTAAACAAATTTTATATGCTGAAGATGGCTTATATATCACTGATCTTCTAGGTAATCGAAAAAGCTTAGTCAACACAGCGGATAACGAATCTGAGCCACTGTGGAAGCCTGGTTTAAGCCGCTGGCCTATGCCATCACGCTTTTGCGCGACCAGGGATACCCCTGCGTTTTTTATACGGACCTCTATGGCGCGCATTATACAGATAAAGGAAATGATGGAAATGAATACGAAATTTTCCTGGATAAATGCGATTCCATTGAGGCATTGATGAAGGCAAGAAAAGAATATGCTTATGGCTTTCAGCGCGACTATTTTGATCACGCAAATTGCATCGGATGGACCCGTGAAGGCGAGGAAATGTACCAGGGTTCGGGATGCGCAGTGTTGTTATCCAATGGCGATAACGGGCAAAAACAGATGGAAATAGGCAAAGTTCATGCTGGCAAAACATTTGTTGATCTGTTAGGAAAAAATCCTGCGGAAATAATCATCAATGAAGAAGGATGGGCTGAATTTTATGCCAATGCCGGATCCGTGAGCGTTTGGGTAGAGAAAAAATAAGGCTAGTTTACAAATATTTCATCCACAAATACTGAAGTTCTGCTTCCCTTATTCTGGTGCCAGTCGGGAACTTTTGGAAGCTGGTGAACGATCACCTTAATAAATCGCACGGCTATTGGGCTGAAGTCGCACTCCAGGCCGAGATTTTCACGGTATTCCATAACCGAAGGCTGTAGCGGTTTTATTTTGCTTACCAGTTTTAAAGCGCCCTGCGTTTCTCCCGCCCATATCTCTATATCCTGGGGGGCAAAAATATTCGCCGAAAGATCTTTCAGCATGCTTAATGTGACGTTCTTAACCGTTACCGGTTTATTAAAGATCAGTATGGCTTCCATAGGGTTTTCTCCAAATCCTAACCATCTGCCGCTGGCAAAATTGATATCGCTCTTCTCGCCATCGTATAATGTTTTCGCTCCACTCGACCTGTATTCGTTCTCAGGATTTTTGAGAAGTATAATGGAATCCGGGACAAAAGTTCTTTTGAAAAAATACTTTTTCATGATATCGCTTCCCAGCCAGCCTTTCTTAAATGCTTTTGCTTTCAGCGTAACATTGGAACTTAAGGTTATCGCTTCTTTAAAAACAGGAGACGTCAGGCTATCGGGATCTTTGCCGTCTATAGTGAACCTGATCACCGTTCCGGGAATATTATGTTTTATCCGTACTACAAGACTGGAATCTATTACCAGTTCATCATCTTTTAACATCGGCGGCGTAAGTTTGAGCGATACGGTATCGCCGGAATATCCGCCATGATACGCGATTCTTTTATCCTGTCTTTTTAATTCTTCAATATCTTTATTGTTCACAGCGGTATTCCAGAGGTAAGCTTCGCTGAGCTTGGGAAAATGCTGTAATACGCGAACCTGGCTGTAATCAACACGGGTACCTATAAGCGAAATACTCTGCAGCGCTGGCAGCGATTCAAGCTCCTTGAGGGTTTTTCCCGTTAACCCGGTAAAGTTCAGATTCAGCTTTCGCAGGTTCCGGAATTGCTTCAGCAATAACAGGTCATCATCCGTAACCGGCATATTTTCGAGGTTAAGCTCCACGACCTGTTCGCCTATTGATCCCAGTTCCTTCAGTGATTCAGGTTTGAAAAGCGCGCTGTTATAGAAATTGACCTGCAATGCCGGCGATCCAATAGCTATTGCGGCAATTACCCTGTTATTATTATTAAGTTCCCTGATCTTCTTTTCATCTGCCGAGGCAAAATCATATTGCTGATCAGCGGAAGATGGAAGTATTTTCTTTGCGATTATAAATAATGAGTCTTCCGGAGCCAGTTCCGCAACTCTTTTTTTAACGTTGGCTCCTGCTTTGATCCAATTGAAAAGGATATCTGTTTCATCATCCGTAAGCTGCTGCTTCCCTGCCGGAGGCATATGTTTTTTCTCTTCCAGGGGCAAATGTATCCGGTGCATCATCAATCCCATATCAGCCCTGGCGGTATCCCATAATTTTCCGTTCTTACCGCCTTTTATCAATAGTTCAGGGGTATCCATGACCAGAGCGCCCTTTGCTTTTTTGCCGTTATGGCACGACATACATTTATTCTCCAGGATAGGTTGCACCAGGTCTGCATAGATCACCGCTTCTTCGATCGGCGGGAGTTGTTTCTGCTTCGACGACATTACTGGCTCCAGTAAAAAATTTTCTCCATGCGTAAGCGCCGATCCGTAATGACCCGCCATTACAATCGTTCCGGCAGTTATCAAAACGGCAACACGACCAAAAGCAATTTTATTATTCAGCGATTTTCTGAAAATAACGATCGCCTGGAGCAGGAAAGGTAACAGGGCTCCCGTCCATTTGTGAGGCGCTATGGCATCCTGGTCATATCCTCCATTCCGGTAAAGAAAGAAGCCCATCAGCGCAGTAATAGAACAGGCCAGCGCTCCGGTAATCAATAACCCATCCAATATCCTGATCAGCCAGGGTTCCTGTCGTAAACGAGCAGGAAAAAAAAGAACAGCCGCAACATATAATAATACGAGTACAATAGGGAAATGTAATAACAACGGATGCATTCGTCCGAATACTTTCAGCCAGGCAGGTATAACCATCCAGTCGTCAAAAATCAGCAGGAAAAGCAATAAGGAATTCAGCGGTACAAGCGACCTGACAATAATTTGTTTAAACTTCATGAATTTGCAGGTTCGGGTGGGCAATGCAGTTGAATCGTTAGCATTAATTTTATGCGATAAGATCATTAACGACCTTTCCGGAAACATCGGTAAGCCTATACCTCCTACCCTGGTGTTTATAGATCAGCTTTTCATGGTCCAGTCCCATCAGGTTCAGCACCGTTGCCTGGAAATCGTGAACGTGCACAGGATTCTTAACGATATTATAGCCGAACTCGTCTGTTTCACCATAAACGATTCCTGGTTTTACGCCGCCTCCCGCCATCCATATACTGAAACTCCTGGGATGATGATCGCGGCCATAATTATCCTTTGTAAGCGATCCCTGGCAATAATTGGTTCGGCCAAATTCACCTCCCCAGATAACCAGCGTTTCATCCAGCAAACCTCTTTGTTTGAGATCGGTGATCAGCGCCGCCGATGCCTGGTCGGTATCTTTACACTGACTTCTCAATTCCATTGGAAGATTATTATGACCATCCCATCCCTGGTGATAAAGCTGTACGAACCTCACGCCATTCTCCGATAGCTTTCTCGCCAGCAGGCAATTGGCGGCATAGGTTCCGGGTACCATACAATCAGGTCCGTAAAGTTTGATCACCGACTCGGGTTCCTTACTCATATCGGTGATCTCCGGCACGGCAGTTTGCATTCTGAAGGCCATTTCATACTGCTGAATACGCGTCCTGATCTCGGGGTCGCCCAGTTCCTGGAACGAAGTGGCATTCAGCTTTGATATAGTATCCAGCATGCTTCGTCTATCCGTCTTGGTTATACCTTCCGGGTTATTCAGGTAAAGAACAGGATTTTCGCCGCTGCTGAATTGCACGCCCTGGTGAACGGAATCCAGAAAACCATTCGTCCATAATTTTGAATATACGCCCTGGCCATTTCCTATACCTCTTGAAAGCAACACACAGAAGGCAGGGAGGTTTTTATTTTCACTTCCCAATCCATAACTTAACCAGGACCCCATACTGGGCCTGTTGCCCACCTGGGCGCCTGTCTGGAAAAAAGTAAGCGCGGGATCATGGTTGATAGCCTCCGTGAACATACTTTTAACTATACAAATTTCATCGGCTATAGCGGCGGTGTAAGGCAAAGCTTCGCTTATCCATGCCCGTGACTGACCGTACTGGCTGAATCCGAAAGAAGTTCCGGCCATTGGGAATTTTGCCTGGTCGGCGGTCATTCCTGTAAGTCGCTGACCCATTCTTACCGAAGCCGGAAGATCTTCTCCATGTCGTTGTTGCAGCAGCGGCTTATAATCAAACAAATCGAGCTGCGAGGGAGCTCCATTCTGGAACAGGTAAATGATCCTTTTGGCTTTAGGCGCAAAATGCGGAAGTCCGGCCATCAGCGTATCTTCATCTCCCTTGCTGAACAGATCAGGAATCAGCAACGATCCCAGCGCTGCGCTTCCAATTCCAAGGCTTAGATTCGACAGGAATCTGCGCCGGGTGAAATTGAGACCGAATTGAAGTTCTTCCTTATGCATAAAAAGTATTTCAGGATTTAGTGATCGCTTCTTCAAGGTTATATATGGCGCTGATGGTTTTCATCATCGCGGCGGTTTCATCGGCATCCAGGCTGGCATCGGCAGGATACTCCCCTACTTTTAAAGTGACTGCGGCATTTAAAGATTTATTCCTGAACTGCGACAATTGATTCTGTCGATAGGCAGAGAGAATCTTTAATTCTTCTTCCTTTGGTTTTCTGCAAATAATGAGGCGAAAAGCTTTTCTTAAGCTTTCTTCAGGGCCCAGTTTTTCTGACAATAATTTCTGCGCCAATACCCTCGAAGCTTCCAGTACTGCAGGATCGTTCAGCATCACCAGCGCCTGCAAGGGTGTACTGGTCTTTGATCTTTTCACTTCGCACTGATCACGGTTGCTGGCGTCGAAAATGATCATCGACGGCGGCGGCACGGTTAATTTAATAAATGTATACATACCGCGCCGGTACAGGCTTCTGCCATGATCCTGCCTGTAAGTAGCCAAGACCCCGCGCCCGGAACTGGCACTTTCCCACAACCCTTTAGGCTGATAGGGCTTAACGCTCGGGCCGCCAATTTCTTTAACCAGCAAACCGCTGCTCGACAACACATGATCGCGAACGATCTCTGCGGCATACCTGAATCTTGGCGAGCGGGAGAGGTATATATTTTCCGGATCGGCCTGTAACTTAGCTTCTGTTATTTTGGACGACTGGCGATACGTGGCGCTGCTTACGATCATCTTCATCAAACGTTTAATATCCCATCCATGCTGCATGAAATCCACCGCCAGCCAATCCAGCAATGCCGGGTGCGTTGGCAGTTCTCCCTGCATTCCGAAATCGCCAGTCGTTTTTACAAGACCTCTTCCAAATATGGATTGCCATACCTGGTTCACAAAAACCCTTGCAGTAAGCGGGTTGTCTTTATTAACGGTCCATTCTGCAAGTCCAAGTCGGTTCCGTGGATATTTAGCAGTGTCAAAATCCAGTATTGCGGGAATTGCCGCAGGACGGATCACTTCGCCCTTTGGTTTATCGTACACCCCACGGTCAAGCACATATGTTTTTCTGATGGTGTCATTATCGCCCATCACGGAAACCATCAGTTGCCCGGTATCCTTTTTATTAATGAACGACATCATGGTATTGATTTCGGGCGACGATATCTTCAGAAAAGGCGTTTTTGCAGGCAGCGAGGTTGATACATCTCCCTGGAATC